>CALFBG010000289.1 GCA_937951685.1 uncultured Saprospiraceae bacterium
TCAAATTTAAAAGGAGCAAAAGCACTTAGTAGAACAGAAAAGCAATCTGTCAGTGGTGGTTACAGCAGCGGTCAATGCACCCAAAAAGGGAGTCGTTGTTGTCAGACTTATCCAAGTGGATTTGTTTTATGTGAACCCGGCATTTGTGATTCGACGCCTTGGGGCGGAATAGCTGCTGGCTGCTTTTGGTATTAAAATTAAGTGGTGAGCCTTCAATAAAGTAAATAAACTTCACCATGAGAGAAGGCACCAATTAAGGAATTTACGTGCTATGCTTCGCTAAGTATAGCCGTAAATTTCTTTTATTTCAATAAAATTATTCACACTAATCAAAAACTAATATCATGAAAAAATTAATTCAGTTAAACGGCGCGAAGCCATTAAACAAGAAAGAGCAACAATCTATTAATGGAGGGTTGATCTTACCTAGAGAACGCAATAACTGTGGCTGCGTAGTCTACAATGGTCTGTATTTAGAAATCGTGGCGGTAGATTGTAATACGACTTGTCCAGATGGCTCTACGCCAGTTTCAGGTCTAGGAATGTAAACGCTAAAATCAAATTCGTAGGAGAGCATTTTCTCTCCTACTTTATACTCCTCTATGAAAAAATTTCCGAATTATAGACAAACCGAATCGAAAGATTGTGGTCCTACTTGCATCAAAATTATAGCGAAACACTATGGTAAGATTATCAATACCCAACAGTTACGGGAACTTAGCGAAACCACCCGCGTGGGAAGTAGTTTATTAGGCTTAAGTGACGCCGTTGAAAAGATTGGTTTCCGTTCGTTGGGCGTTAAGCTTTCCTATCAAATTTTACTCGAAGCGCCACTTCCTTGCATTCTACACTGGGATAAAAATCATTATGTAGTCGTTTACAAAATCAAGAAAAACAAAGTGTACATTTCTGATCCTGCGCACGGTTTGCTGAATTACCAGAAGGTAGATTTCTTAGAACGTTGGATTGGTAAAAATGCGGAGGAAACCACGGAAGAAGGCATTGCTTTGCTGCTAGAACCTAGCCCGCTATTTTATCAAGAAGCATTTGAAGCCGAGGAAAAGTTTGGGTTTAGCTTTATTTTTAAATACCTCTTTCGGTATAAAGCTTTTATCGTCCAATTAATCCTTGGGTTACTAGCAGGAAGTTTACTCCAGTTGGTTCTCCCTTTCTTGACCCAAAGCGTCGTTGATGTAGGGATTAACAACCAAGACATTCACTTTGTCTACCTCGTACTTTTTGCTCAATTATTTTTGTACATTGGCAAAGCTTCCCTCGATATTATTCGGAGTTGGATTTTACTCCACCTGAGTACGCGGATTAACATTTCTCTGATTTCAGACTTTTTTATCAAGTTGATGAAACTCCCAATTTCTTTTTTTGATGTCCGTATGACTGGAGATTTATTGCAACGCATCAATGACCATAAACGCATCGAACAAATATTAACGACCTCTTCCTTGACCGTTTTGTTTTCGATTTTCAACCTTGTTATTTTCAGTTTTGTCATGGCGTATTATAGTTTACAAATCTTCCTAATTTTTGTGGTGGGAAGTATCATTTACTTTGGCTGGGTACTCTTCTTTTTTAAGAAAAGAAAAGAACTAGATTATAAACGCTTTGCACAACTCGGGGAGGAACAAAGCAAAGTGATTGAGTTGATTAATGGTATGCAAGAAATTAAGTTACACAATGCCGAAAAAAGAATGCGTTGGAATTGGGAATTTGTGCAAGCTCGATTATTTAGAATTGCTTCTAAGAATTTGGCGCTAGAACAAACACAAAGTGTCGGCTCAAACTTTATCAACGAAATTAAAAATATGTTGATTACGATTTTATCTGCGAAACTGGTAATTGATGGCGAAATTACTTTAGGAATGATGATGGCCATTAGCTACATCGTAGGTCAACTGAATACGCCCATTAGTCAGTTCATTAATTTTACGCGCGACTTACAAGATGCAAAAATATCTATTGATCGCTTGGGCGAAATCCACAATAAAGAAGATGAGGAAAAAGCGGGAGAAACAAAAATAGAAGTGATCCCCGACGAAGCGACTATCCAGTTAAAAAACATCTCTTTTCGCTACGTAGGTGGTTTAGAACCGGTTATAAAAGATTTGTCTTTGCACATTCCGCCCAATAAAACTACCGCCATCGTAGGCGTCAGTGGCAGTGGGAAAACGACGTTGATGAAATTACTGTTAAGGTTTTACGAAGTAGAAAAAGGAGAAATCTTAGTTAATCAATTCAACTTACAAACTATCTCACAAAAATCGTGGCGAAATTACTGTGGAGTCGTGATGCAAGAAGGTTATATTTTTAATGCAACCATTGCGAGCAACATTGCCGTGGGCGAAGATTATATTGATAAAGAAAAACTAGCACACGCCATCGACATTGCAAATATTTCGGATTACATTGATGGGCTACCCTTGGGGGTCAATACCAAAATCGGGAACGAAGGCGTCGGTTTGAGTACCGGACAAAAACAACGGTTATTAATTGCTCGTGCCGTTTATAAAAATCCTAAGTTATTATTTTTTGACGAAGCCACTTCTGCGCTTGACGCTAATAATGAAAAAATTATCATGGAAAAACTCAATCGCTTTTTTGCGAATAAAACGGCAGTTGTCATTGCGCATCGCCTGAGTACGGTGAAACGCGCACATCAGATTGTAGTATTAGAAGAGGGACGTATTATTGAAGTCGGCGACCACGAAAGTTTGATTCAGCAAAAAGGTCATTATTATAATTTGGTAAAAAATCAACTGGAATTAGGTAACTAAAAACTGACCTAAACAAAAATTAAAACATGGCAAACGAATTAGAAAACATCACCTTGCGAAGTGAAGAAGTGCAAGAAATTCTTACGGCGATTCCACACTGGATGATTCGCTGGGGAAATGCCTTTATTCTGGGCGTCATTATTTTATTAATTTCAATTAGTTGGTTTGTCAAGTATCCCGATGTTATTTTAGCGGAGGCCTTAATTACCACGCAGGAAAGTCCGCAAAAAGAGTTCGCTAAAGTTTCGGGAAAAATAGATAGTTTGTTGGTGCTCGATCAAGAAAAAGTAACGGCTAATACGCCCTTAGCCCTCCTTGAAAATACAGCTGACTTTAAAGATGTTTTTTTGTTGGCATCGAAAGTCAATCAAGTCCGACTCAACAAGGAGTACTTTTATTTCCCAATGGATAGTTTGCCCATTTTATTCTTAGGGGAAATAGAATCTGATTTTGCTTTATTCGAAAATAGTTATGATCAATATTTATTAAACAAACAATTACAACCTTTCTCTAATGAACTCGTTGCCAATCGAAATTCTCTCTCAGAGCTACGCAATCGCTTGCGCAGTTTAGAAAACCAACAAAGCTTAAATGCATCTGAATTAGCTTTACAAAAAATAGATTTACAACGCAGTAAAGAGTTGTTTGAAGAAGGGATTATCGCTGCGCAGGATTATGAAAGTAAACAAATGGCGATGCTACAAGCCGAACGAGGTTTTAAAAATGGAAACATTAGTATTTCCCAAGCAAAAGAAGCTATTGACAATGCAAAACTGACCACTCAGAATATTAGCATCAACCGCACCAAGGAAGAAAAAAATTTATTGAGAAACGTTATTCAATCGTTCGTAAAACTAAAAAAAGCCATTAAAGATTGGGAGCTGAAATACCTCGTAAAATCTACTATTGCTGGTAAAGTAGCCTTCCTAGATTATTGGACAAAAAACCAAACGGTCAATGCTGGTGATCTACTTTTTACCATTATTCCAACACAACATCAAGGCTATTTGGCGCGCCTAAAAACGCCAGCATTGAACTCAGGAAAAATGAAAATTGGTCAAAGCGTTAATCTAAAATTAGAAAACTATCCTGAGACGGAGTTTGGAACCTTAAAAGGAAACATCAGCAAAATCTCTTTGGTCACGGATCAAGAAGGACGCTATTCCGTCGAAGTTACGCTGCCCGAAAAACTAATTACTAGCTACCAAAAAGAACTCATCTTCCGGCAAGAAATGCAGGGACAAGGAGAAATTATCACCGAAGATTTACGCTTGATTGAACGCTTTTTTTATCAACTAAAAGAAGCATTTAAGCCTTGATTTTATTTTTAAGGATTCCATAAAAAAGCGCTTGAATTTTCCGTACTAAAAATCCAAGCGCTATGCAATTTATATTTTAAAAGAACTTATCGTACAATCGTTACATCTCCTTCAAACAAGACTTTCGTCCCGTCAATATACTCTACTTCCGCCCAGTACACAAAGACCGCAGGATTTAGGATTTTCCCTTGAAAGCGACCATCCCAACTATGCGCAGGATCGTTCGGCTGGAAATCTTCATCCGCAAAAACCAATGCTCCCCAACGATCGAAAACTTCAAATCTTGTAATGCGCGCAATGCTTAAATCATTGGCATAAATCATGAACTCATCGTTTTGTCCATCATTATCTGGTGAGAAAGCATTTGGAATGTAAATACCATCCGGGCGCGTCACCCGCAATAAAATATCATCTTGATCTTGACAAGCTTTACGATTGAATATCTTAACGGTATAACGCGTTGTCTCTAAGGGTTTGGCAAAAGGATAAAGACAATCAGTACAACTCAAACCGGTCGCAGGAGACCAAACAATACTATCAATTTCACTTTCAGGGATACTAAATTCAGGAATTAATTGCAAAGAATCGCCCAGTTCTATAGTTACTTCCGGCTCTAAATATACCGCGACTTCATTCACCGCCGGTACGACGATTGAGCTTTCGTACAAACAACCAAAAACATCTTGAATCGTATAATCGTACACTCCTGGATTCAAATTATAAAAAATACTATCCGCATAAAAAGATTGTCCACCATCTAAGGAATATAAGTAGGGCCCTGTACCTCCTGTTACTGCAATAATTTCAATGGAACCGTAATCACCAAAACAAATTGGCTCGTAAGGAATCACCTCCGCAGCGTTAGGTAAATTCACGTTTTCCGTGATGAATACTTCATCCGTTTCCGAACAACCATTTTCTATGTTCGTTACCCTCAGTTCATAATTCCCCGTTGCATTTACGACGGGCGTAAGCGTGGTAGCACCACTGAGAATCGTGCCGTTAGTCGATGACCATAAGTAATCGTAAATTCCACCTGTAGAAGAACCTGCACCATCCAAATCAATTTCTGTCAACGTACAATTTAATTCTCCTCCTTCGCCCGCTTCCGCAGTTGGGGCTTCCGTATCTTCAAGCACCGTAATGGAAGCTACTTGCGTACAAGCATTGATTTGATTGGTAATCACTAAGCTATACGTTCCGGCTTGGTTTACCGTTGGAGTCAAACTATTTGCACCAGAGACAATACCTCCTACATTATTATCCCAATCATGTATAAAGGAAGGTCCCGAAGAGGAGCTACTTGCATTCAAGTTAATGGTGGGTTCGTAACAATTAATCACGGGTGGGGTCGCAATTTCAATTTGTGGTAAGGCTAAATCAGCGTCGATCTCCACCAATGTTGTACTCGTACAACCATTCACCGTATTGGTAACGACTAAGTCATAACTTCCAGTGGCATTCACTTCTGGGTTCACCGTATTCTGTCCCGACAAGAAATTACCAGTCGTAGTCGACCAGTCAAAGTTTAAGTTACCCGAAGGTTGAGAACCACTCGCATCCAAAACGATGCTACTCACCGCACAATTTAAGAGTGGATTATTTTGAGCAATCACTGGAATTGGCGGTATAATATCTTGCGCAACAACAACCTCTTCTGTGGTGTTGCAATCATTAGTATTATCCGTAACCAATAAAGTATAATTCCCTGGTTCAGTGACCGTAACCGTATTTTCTGCTGTTAATAATCCGCCTTGGGCGTCAAGCCATTGGTAAGTGATATTGTTTCCTACCGAAGAAGCTGTTCCATCGAGGACCACAGCGTTAACGACACAATTCAAAATATCGCTAGGTGCGACGGTGGCAATTGGTGCATTGTTATCGGGTATCACCGCAACCGTATCATTGGCAAAACACTGGTTTGTCGTATTCGTTACCACTAAGGTGTACGTTCCCGGAAGATCGACAGCTATAGCGGCTTGGTTCCCCAAAGAATTAGCCTGCGCATCAAACCATTCATAAATCAAATTTCCATTGCCCGTTGCTGTTCCTTCCAAATTCACACTCGTTAAAGAACAACTCAAAGTATCTATTTCTCCCGCCTCTACTTCTGGAGCAGCAAGATCTTCTGTCACTTCTACAATCGCCGTAGCGGTGCAGCCGTTGTTTTCATCTGTAATTACTAGCGTATACAATCCTGCGGTCGTTACTGCGATGTCAGGTACGCTACCGAGCGTCGTGCCAGCAGCATTTTGCCAAGTATAACTTGTGTTACCACTAATCGTACTCGAGGCACTTCCATCAAGATTAACCGTAGCAATCGCACAATTTAAGATGCCACCGTTTCCACCAATTGCCGTTGGCAAATTATCATCTGGAATAACATTTACTTGCGCACTGTCTCTACAACCATTAATTGTATTAATCACGGTTAAAGTATAATTACCCGTTTCGCTTACCGTCGTATTAACAGTGGCACTGATTAGTGCGCCAGATTCGTTTCTCCACTCGTAGCCGAAATTTGTACCACTGCTAGAGTTCATTCCGTTGAGTTCGTAATCCGTATTATCACAAGTCAAAATACCATCTGGTCCTGCATTCGCTGAAGGAGCTACGAAATCGTCCGTTACCGTTACCGTTGTCATATCCTCGCAAGCATTTGAATTATCTAGCACTACGAAAGTGTACGTTCCGGGCACATCGACGGATAAATCAATTTCATTCCCAACGACGTCGCCACTTTCCGTTAGCCATTGATAGGAAATGTTTGTTCCAGTTGTCGTTGATGTTCCTCCAAGCGTTAAGGTATTTTGGTTACAGTTTAAAATACCATCCGCACCAGCATCCGCTACGGGAGCTAGTACATTTTCCGTCACACTGACGGTATCTAAAGCACTACAATTATTATCGGTGTTGTATACGGTAAAGATATAAGTTCCAGTATCGCTCACCGTGAGGGTTGGCGTATTGCCAATTATGGTATTCGTTTGATCCACCCATTCGTAGCTAATATTATTTCCAGTCGTGGTAGTCGTTCCACCCAACGCCCAGCTCGTCAAAGCACAATCTAAAATACCCGGTTCTCCCGCATCAACGCTAGGCGCAATAATATCCTGCGTGACGGTGACACTTGCCGTCTCGGTACAACCATTTTCTGCGGTCACCGTCAATTGATATACACCAGGAGTAACGATGTTAATCTGAGGAGTATTTCCTAAGGGCAAATTATTCATATCTGACCAAGCATACGCGAGCGTTCCAAAAGGGATACTAGAATTAGACGCATCCAGTTCGGCAGATAGAGTGCTACAATCTAAATTTGCATCTGAAATAGCGTCCGCAAGTGGTGCAATCGTATTCTCATCAACAGTAACGTCCATCAAGCTAGTACAACTATTTAAATCATTACTTACCACTAGCGTATAAATACCTGCCGTTGTTACCAGAATACTATCACTCGTACCGATTGGTTGATCTAGTTCATTCAACCAAGTATAACTAATATTTGGTCCTTGACTAGAATTCGCTAAACTCAAGATATGACTGGTATTATCACAAGTTAAAGTCGTTCCTGGCGCTGGCGCTGCAACTGGATAATCGAAATTATCTGTGACGGTGACACTTGCTTCTGCACTACATTGATTTGCGCTATCCCGAACCAATAAAGTATATTCTCCCGAACTAGTTACAGTAAGATTAGGCGTCGTCGCTAACTCAACATTATTCGCATCAAACCATTGGTATAAAATATTCATTCCCGTACTCGTATTGGATCCACCTAATTCAAAGTTCGAGGTTACACAATCCAATGTTATTGCCGTTCCCGGATCTGCGATGGGCGTATTTGTATCTTCGGTGATAATCACTGAAGACATTGCGGTACAACCATTTTCTGCGGTCACGATTAAATTATAGTTTCCAGTCGTTGAGGCGTTCAATTGTTGTGCTACACCGAGCACGGTAGCATTGGCATCCAACCAAGTAAAGCTCAGGCTTCCATTTTCAGCACTAGAATTGGAGGCATCCAAAGTAACCATATCCACTGCACAATTTAGCTGCGCATCAGGACCAGCATCTGCCATTGGATTCGTAGTATCTTCTAATACTTCAACGGTGGCAAAGTTGGTACAACCATTTTCTTGATTCTGCACCATTAAAGTATAAATACCTGAATCACTAACCATCAGTTCTGTGCCCATCCCTAAACTATTGTCATCTTCATCCAACCATTCGTAAGTAATATCAGTTCCACTACTTGAATTAATGGCACTTAATGTGATACTATTTACCGAACAATTGATCGTTCCACCGGTGCCCGCATCCGCAGTTGGTAGATCGACGTCAGGCGTGATGATTAATTCGTCTGTAATGCTACAACCATTTTCAGTATTACTAACCGTCAAGGTAAATGGCCCCGTTTCGGCAATTTCAAGTATGGCTTCCGTTCCTACTTCTACGCCGAGTCCATTCGTCCAGCTATAATTTATATTTGAACCACTTGAAGAGCCACTTCCGTCTAAAGTTAAGGAGGTCGTGGCACAAGTAAATACTTGATCCGCTCCGGCAATTGCCGTCGGGTAAACAAGATCTTCCGTTACGGTGACACTTGCTTCCGTCGTACAACCATTCTCTGAATTACTAACGACTAAAGTATACGTACCTTCCGTGCTAACTTCTAATGTTGAATCCGTTCCTAAAAGCGTTAATACTTCGTTTTGCCAACTATAGTCAAAATTAGTACCCGTGCTTGTCCCCGCACCACCTAAAATGATACTTCCTTGCGTACAATCAATAATACCTCCCGGACCAGGATCGACCTCAGGTAGCGTAAGGTCAGCCATTACTTCAATCGTTTCGAGTGCCGTACAACCATTCGTAGCGTCGGTAATAACCAAGGTATATACACCTGCCGCTTCAACGATGGCAATCGCCTCTGTTTCTATTTCTACGTTATCGGCATCTAGCCATTGATAAGTCACACTACCTATCCCCGCAGAATTATTGCCATTCAAGGTAGATTGTGAGTTTATACAATCAATGATTCCACCACCTTGGATATCGGGAGTAGGTTCCTCAAAGTTTTCGTTAACCGTGAGTGTCGTTTCGGCGGTACAACCGTTGGCAGCGTCCGTAATAATTAACTCGTATTCCCCCGCTGTGGTAACGCTAATGGTAGGTGTCGTTCCAATTTCACTTTGAGTGTCATCTAACCATTGATAAGATATCGTACCAATACCACCTGAATCTTCGCCGGATAGTACAACTTCGTTATTGCTACAATTGAGGATACCGTCTGGACTAGCCAGTGGCGTGGGTTCCGTTAAATCTTGCGTAAGCGCTACACTAGAACTCGCTTCACAGCCATTGTCACTATTGCTAACAATGAGATAGTAAGTACCCGGAGTCGTTGCAGCTATCGTTAAACCATTGCCTAATGGCGTACCATCTTCGTATTCCCACTGGTAAGTAATACTATCACCGATAGAAGAATTAGCACCATCGAGTGTAATCATTGATACTTCGCAATTAAACACTCCTCCCGGACCAGCATCCGAAATGGGCAAATCAACGTCGGGGGTGACAATTACTTCATCCGAAATCGTGCAACCATTCGTGGTATTTTCTACGGTGAGGGTATAAGTTCCGGCTTCCGTCACCGAGATATTAGGTGTATTCCCTAAGATTACTCCTCCCCCATTTTGCCAGACGTAAGCAATGTTGCTTCCTGTACTAGAAGTAGAACCATCCAGCAGAACTTCATCCGTATTGCAAGATAGTACACCATCTTCCCCCGCATTTGCGATCGGAAGAGCAAGATCTTCCGTTACATTAACGGCCGCCGTTTGAGTACAACCATTAAGTTGATCCGTTACAACTAAATTATAGTTTCCAGTGGTACTAACCGTTGTCGTTACGTCCGTGCCGATGTTACCTCCCGCAGGATCGAACCATTCGTAAGCTAAATTTCCTACCCCCGAAGAACCAGTTCCGTCTAAGGTAACCATCGTAGAATCGCAAGTTAAAACCCCAAGTGCGATGGGAACCGCCGTGGGAGTTGCAATATTTTCATCCACGAAGACCGTCGTTTCATCTTCACAACCATTGGCATTATTAATTACAATTAGCGTATACGTTCCTGTAGCATTAACGCCAATTGAAGGACTTGTACCTAAGGGGCTACCCATCGAAGTATACCATTGATAATTGGTTGCATTGGAAGAACTCATACCATCCAAGGTGACGCTAGTTGTCGTACAACTTAAAGTGTCTAACGCGATGGCAGCAGCAATCGGTGATATCGTATCTTGGGTAACTAATATGGGAATATTCTCCGAGCAACCATTCGCCGCATCCGTTACTAATAAAGTATAAGTGCCTGCTTCCGTAACATCAATCGTTACCCCATTACCTAAGTTCGTTCCTGAACTATTTTGCCATTCGTAAGATAACGTACCGTTTCCCGTTGAGCTAGTAGCATCCAAGGTTACCATTGCATTATTACAAGTTAGTATCCCCAATACATCAGCAACAGGAGTTGGTGGATCGTTATTTACCGTGACGGCAACCATCGTTTCCGTCGTACAATGATTAACGTCCGTAATGGTTACTACGTAGGGACCGGGAGCTAAATTGGCTATATCTTCGGTGGTGCTGCCATTATCCCATAAATAGGTATAAGGTCCCGTTCCGCCACCTACGGTTAAATCAATACTTCCCCCGTTGGGATCGGTACAATCTGCTTCAGTTAGTGGAATTCCATTCGCGGCGAGTGGTGCGGGTTCTTCAATTACGACAGATAGTTCTTCAAAACAACCTGCGTTATCCGTGACCGTAACTTGGTAAGTTCCTGCGGGAAGTCCCGTTTGATCTTCCTCCGTCACTCCATTGTTCCAAATAAAAGTATATGGTACCGTTCCTCCTACTACGTCAATATCAATCGCACCGTCACTTGATCCGTTGCATAATGTAGTGTCCGTATCAATCAGTGCAACGTCAACGGGATTGGGTGCGCTAACGACAAAACTATCTACTTGTGCACAACCGGTATCATCTGTAACGGTAACCGTATACGTTCCTGCTCCTAGTCCGCTTGGATCTTCGTTGGTTCCTGCACTATTATTCCATAAATAAGTATACGGCGCAATACCTCCGCCGACGCTAAGATCAATGCTACCATCAGTATCACTACTACAATCAACCCCTTCGATCGCAGCACCGAGTTGTAAATCGATTTCGCTTACCGTTGCGCTTCCATCGGGTGTTCCAGGACAGCCGGAAGCGGTCACCGAAGAAATACTGTACGTTCCAGGAGTCGTTACACTTAGGAAATAAGGTGTTTCAGTAATTGTAATTGGTAATTGCGTTGCGCCATTAATCGTATAGAAAATTTCCCAAGGACCTGTTCCAGTTAGTTCTATCAACAGATCTGCACTGTCGTTGCTTCCGCAAATTTGTTCGTCACCAGAAATTGTAACGAATGGTTCTTCGATTAACGTTACTTCGAAGGTAGCCGTTTCAGCAGTACCGCAAGCATCGGTTACCGTTACGGTATGTGTCGTTACTCCTGCGATTGATGGTAATACAGAAAGCGTTGGAGATGTTTCTCCCGAATCCCACTGATAGGAATATAAGGCTGCCCCGCCCGAGACGGCGGGTGTTAATTCTACCAAGTCGGCATAGCAGATGGCAACATCTTCTGGCGTTACCACTAAGGGTAATAAATCTTCTATAAAAAATTCTCCAAAGGGAGCATTACAATCACAAGGAAAATCTAATTCTAAAATAATCGACTCTGTTCCTTCCGCCAAGAAGTCATTAAAGACGGTAACGGGTAATAAGATTTGAGTTTGTCCCGCAGGAATGGTAACTGAATTTGGTAACGCGGCATAATCTACGCCTTCCGTTGCCGTACTCGAGGGAGAGACCGTAAAATTAATGGTTAAATCTTGGCTGAGATCAGAATCATCTACTCTTTCAAAAAGGAAAAAACCATCGAGACAGCCTTCGTAAGCTATGCCTCCATCTACGCCCGGTACATCCGAACTTACCGTAGCGGCACCTCCCGCATCGAAACTATTGGCGGCAAGAAAAACGGCAGAGTCATAAATGCCATCCCCTACATCAGCAACGACCAAACGGATGTGGTAAGTTTCGCAAGGAATTACATTTGCTACAGCAGTCAAAACGGTTGTAAACCCATCGTACTCGCAGTCATTAATGGCGGCGCCTTGCTGTGCGAGATCTTGGGTACAAGGGAAGTTCCCAAATTGGTTTTGCCCTAACGGAACATTATCAACATAGTAAGCGGTATTGGTTTCAATGTTGACGTTATTGATAGATACATTATTAGTCGTCCCTGGAATTAAAGCAATATTTTCGGCGTTACCAGTAAATCCACCATTCAGTCCTGGCCCACTGATAAAGAAACCAAAAACGTCATTAAAGCTAGAGTTCACATAATCGCAGTATTCCTCCGAAGCGAAAACGTAGTCGAAAGAAATCTGTCCGACGGTGGGGGTAAAATCAAATTCAATTCCGACTGCATCATTGATATTTGAATTTGCCAAAATATCCAAGTCTGGATCTCCCGAAGTATCATTAAAATTCGTAGAAGTATTGGTCGCACTATTGGGTCCTGGCGCATTATTAATACTACCAGAAGCCAAAATAACGCCTTCGTCAATATTGATAGAGCCATTGCCACTCGTAAAATGACCGACTCCTTGAACATTACCGATCAAACTGATATTAGAAACATCAAAACAGCCTCCCCCGATAAAAACTTCTTCGATCAGTTCTTGGTAGGTGAATAGTTGATCTACCACTAAGTTGGGAGGCAACATACTATTATTATTATTTCCATTGGTATTATTTTTTTCAAGCACAAGTACTTGCAGGGGAATATTATTTTTACAACCACTGTGAACAGTAAACGCCATACATTCGGCAGTTGCGGTAAAACTTAGCACAGAACTCGGCGTAAAGGGTAATTTTTTCTGACTCCCTAAGTCTCCTAATTCAACGGACGGATTGCAGTACAATTCTCGATAAGCTTGCTGAACCGCTATTTTATAGCTTTTTCCAATGGTTAGCGCACAAACACTGATTTGACCATCCGCAGCATCGAGCCAAACATCTGCTCTTGCTTGATTTTTTTTACTTTGGATATCTGTGGCAATGATTAAGGTATCCTTGGTAATGTGATTGGGGAATAAATGGTTAGCTTGAACTAGCTGTACATTTAGGAGAAAGCTGAGAATAATAATCGTTTTAATCGTAAAGGTCTTTAGCATAAGATTAGGGGTTCATTAAAAAATAATGAATAAGAGACTTTATGCTGAATAATTATTTGTGGCTAAAATAATTTCAGTATAAAGTCTAAGGTAAAACGTCGAAAATTTGGCATAAGAATAGTGTAAACTATCTTAAGTAGTTGTTTCAAAAAGATGGGATTACAGTGTGGCTATAAGTTTTGTATAATACGTTCTATTCCAAACAATTGACTCTCTAAAAATCAATATACAATATAACAATTTTCTATCGTTCCTTCAGGGAGATAGAAGTTTTTTTTAACTATAAGGGAATTTACTGCGTATCTGACGATTCGATTAGCTCAAATCGTCAATAAAATAGGAAAGGAAGCATAAATATAATAAATATTTTAAAAAGAAATAAATATCCCTCAAAAAATACGCCCGCTAAATTAAAGTACCTAAAGTGACCTGAATTAAAGAATAACGTAGTAATAAGTAGTCTAATCCTATTACCCGCTGCTTTGATTCGTGGCAAAAATCAAAGGGTTTTAGGTTTTCCGGTCTTTTTTTATTTAATTTAGCTCAACGAGTGATTATAAAGTTGTTTTAACATAAGTCTTAATCGCTAAATCTGTCGATCGGCAGGGCTAAACCATTGTAATCTGGTCCTTCAGCTTTTTAAAACAACTTCTATTTATTTAACTGTTTAGTGGTTATAACTTTATGAGAAAAGTAAATCTAATTTTTTGTCTAATCTTTCTTTCTTTCGCCTTACAGGGCCAATCCGTTGACCTGAAGCAGTTAAAGGGCATGAAGATTAGAAATGTTGGTCCAGCAGGAATGAGTGGTCGAGTAACAAGCATCGACGTCAATCTCCAAAACCCCGATCATATTTTCATTGGTACGGCTTCCGGTGGTGCTTGGAAGTCTGAAAGCGGTGGCATCAGTTGGACGCCTATTTTCGATCAAGCACCTTTACAATCGGTCGGTGCATTGGCGATCAATCAACAAAATCCTAGCGAAATCTGGCTGGGTACCGGAGAAGGAAATCCTAGAAATTCCCACAATAGTGGTGAAGGAATTTATAAAAGTATTGATGGTGGTAAGACTTGGAAGTTAATGGGGCTTCGTCAAACTAGGATTATTCATCGTATCCTCATTCATCCCCACAATCCCGCAATTGTATACGTAGCAGCAATGGGCTCTTCTTGGGGACCGAATTCGGAGCGAGGCGTTTTCAAAACGAGTGATGGTGGAAAAACTTGGAAAAAGGTACTTTACCTCAATGATCAAACGGGTGCTGCCGACATGGTTATGGACCCAAGCAATCCGAATAAGCTCATCGTCGCTATGTGGGAATTTTGGCGAAAGCCTTGGTTCTTCAACTCTGGTGGAGCAGGTTCTGGCTTGTACATTAGCTTAGATGGTGGTGAAAACTGGGAACAAAGAGGAGAAAAATCAGGTCTACCCAAAGATACTTTAGGGAGAATTGGTCTTGCCATTGCGCCTTCCAAACCGAATACGATTTACGCTTTGGTAGAAGCCAAAAAAAATGCCTTGTACAAATCTATCGACGGTGGTTATAAATGGAGTAAAGTTTCGGATAAAAACATTGGCAATCGCCCTTTTTATTATTCTGATATTTTTGTTGATCCAAAAAACGAAAACCGGATTTTTAATTTATATTCTGTGCTTTCTAAAAGTGAAGATGGTGGAAAAACGTTTAAGGTTATTCTCCCTTATTCTGGTAAGCAAGCAGTGCATCCCGATCACCATGCTTTTTGGATACATCCAGAAAACCCAAACTACATTATTGAAGGAAACGATGGTGGCTTGAATATTTCTCGGGATGGTGGTGAAAACTGGCAATTTATAGAAAACTTACCACTGGCTCAGTTTTACCACATCAATTACGATATGGATATTCCCTATAATATCTGTGGTGGGATGCAGGATAATGGTTCGTGGGTCGGTCCGAGTTCCGTTTGGAAAAGTGGTGGTATTAGAAATGGCGATTGGCAGGAAGTTTTATTTGGAGATGGTTTTGACGTGATGCTCCGCCCTGATAATAACCGCTATGGATATGCGATGTTTCAAGGAGGAAACCTCAGTTACTTCGACCGAGAAACGGGACAAACTAAATTTATTCGCCCGACACATACTGAGGATATCCCCTTGCGGTTCAACTGGAACGCAGCATTGGCCCAAAACCCACAACACGATTGTGGAATTTATTACGGTAGCCAATTTTTGCATAAGTCGATGGACTGTGGTCAGACCTGGGAAACTATTTCGCCTGACCTAACCACCAACGATACGACAAAACAAAAACAGGATGAAAGTGGTGGATTGACCATTGATGCCACCCGTGCAGAAAACTTTACGACGATCCTTGCTATTGCCCCTAGCCCACTCAACGAAAAAGTAATTTGGGTTGGTACAGACGATGGTAATCTACAATTGACGGTCAACGGAGGTAAAGATTGGGACAACCTCAATTACCGTTTACCGGGCTGTCCCAAAGGTGCTTGGATTCCGCAAATTGAGGTTTCGCCCCACAACGCTGGAGAAGCATTTATCGTGGTGAACAACTATCGGCAGAATGATTTCAAGCCTTATCTTTATCATACTAAAAACTACGGAAAAACTTGGAAACAAATTGCTGATAAAAATAACGTCACGGGACATTGCTTAGCCCTTGTTCAAGATCCGGTAGAAGAAAACTTACTCTTTCTCGGAACAGATTATGGGCTTTTCATTTCCTTTGATCAAGGTGCCAATTGGAATAAGTGGACCAACAATTACCCTTCCGTTGCTACTCGAGATTTAAAAATTCATCCTCGTGATCATGATCTCATCGTTGGAACCTTTGGTAGAGCAGCGTATATTTTAGATGACATTCAACCACTCCGAGCCATTGCTAAAACAAAGGGCGCGGTCTTATCAAGTCCTTTCAAAGTTTTTGAACCTACGGATGCTTACTTAGCTACCTACGCCTCTGCTAGTGGTACGCGCTTTACGGCTAATGCAATTTTCACCGGAGACAATAAGGCTTACGGTGCGAAGCTCAGTTTTTGGCTAAATGAAAGCCTACTCGACACTGAAAAGAAGAAAAAGCAAAAAGCGAAAGTCAGTATTTTAAATATGAAAGGAGATACGATTAGAATTTTCAAAACAAAAGTAGATACTGGATTAAATCGAGTACAGTGGAACTTAAGTCGAGACGGTGTACGATATCCTTCTTACCAAAAAATCAAAGCGGATGCAAATATGCCTAGCGGCCGAAAGGTATTGCCAGGACGCTATAAAGTGATCATTGAGTTTGGCGAACAAAAAGACTCTAGTATGGTTAAGGTCTTAGCGGATCCTCGCCTTTCGCAAACAATGGCACAGCTAATCGCGCAAGATAAATCTAAAGCAGCATTAGAAACGATTATAAAAAAAGCAACGGATGGTTTTAATCGTTTAAAAGAAGCCAAGGAGACGATTAAATTAGTTGGAGAGCAATTCGCTTATGCACCGGATAGTTTGAAAAAAGAAATTAAAACCTTATCAAAACCGGTGCAAGATAGCATCGCTAGTTTGCTAAAAATGTACCGACTTCCCGAAGGTTTAAAAGGCATCCAACGGGTACCCAACACGCTGAATGAAACCCTTTTCCAAACGGAGATCTACTTAGGAGCAACGAATGGTCCTGCGAACCAAGCGGCGAAACGTTATTTAGATAAATCAAAGCTACAAACACAAGGCATTTTAGATCGTATTAATCAATTTTTTGATACGGATTGGAAAACGTATCGCAAGGCAATTGAAAAACGGCAAGTTCCCATTTTCAAAATTTACGAGCCGCTCAATTTAGAATAAGTAGTAACAATGTGCTCAAGCTAAAAAAGGGATGCGGTACCGAAGTACTGCATCCCTTTTTTTTAAAATTTTGTATCGTTATTGAAGAACAAAAAAGTTATTTCTTAGGCATCGCAGGCACTGCACTGTATCGCTCTACAAATTCTTTCATTTCATCAACCATTCCTGGCGAACCAATTACAATAGTAGAACGCTGGTGCAATTCGTGCGGTTGTACTTCCATGATGCGCCCGAGTTGATTGTTGTACGCTTTACCCCCCGCTTGTTCTACGACAAACGCCAAGGGATTACATTCGTATAAAAGCCGCAGCTTTCCTTTAGGATATTTTCTAGTATTTGGATATAAGAAAATCCCACCTTGCAGCAAAATTCGATGGATATCCGATACCATAGAACCGATGTAACGCAAGCGTAAATTTAAATCAGAACAATAATCGATGTAGCGACGCATCTCGACATCAAATTTGAGGTAGTAACCTTGATTTACAGAATAGTACTGACCGCGGTCTGGAATTTTAATGTCGGTATGAGAAAGACAAAATTCTCCAATGGAAGGATCAAGTGTAAATCCGTTGACGCCTCTTCCGGTAGTGTATACCAAAATCGTTGAGGTACCGTAAATTACATAACCCGCAGCGACCAATTCCGTTCCTTTTTGTAAAAAGTCTTCCATCGTACAAGGTCCTTTTTCGTCTGACTTACGACGATAGATCCCGAAAATAGTACCGACGGATACATTCACATCAATATTCGAAGATCCATCGAGTGGATCAAAAACAACGACGTACTTCGCATTTTTGGAAGCGATCGCTGGAACTTGAATGATATCTTCATTTTCTTCGGAAGCGACGCCACAACATTCTCCACTATTCTTTAGACAATCGATCAACTTTTGGTTCGCGTACATATCTAGCTTCTGCACTTCATCTCCCGAGGCATTTTCCAGACCGTGTACGCCTAGGATATTGACGAGACCCGCCTTGTTTACTTCTCGGTTAACAATTTTAGCCGCTACTCCGATATCTCGCAGTAAGCCCGTTAATTCACCAGAAGCATAGGCAAAATCCTTCTGGCGACGAATAATAAATTCATCTAAGGTGATAATTCGACTCATATTTTTTTATTGGTTAGATTAAGTCCCAAGATAAAACCAATGGTCATACCATTTTATCTTGGTAGTTAGTGAGTGCTAAAAAGCTGGTGCAAAGATAATTAGATTTTAGCGGAATTGAAAGTTTGAGCTTATTTTAGCTCATTTCTACGTGCAGGAATTAGTTTTGTTAGTGCTTTGAATCGAACAATTCGATTTTAGGAGGCCGCTGACAGCCAGTTGAGCTAATTTTTTAGATAATTCTTCTTTATTAATGACTCGAAGGAATCTATTATTTTAAGCTGCCGAAGAAGATGCTTTCTACAAAAAAGTTAACTTTGTGTGATCAAGTGTATTCTTTAAAATTCTTTGGGAAGAAGTCCGTGATTGGATAAACCGTTCTCCGATGTAAACAAAAGTAGCTCGTCTACAGTTTTAATAGGGCAGCTATCAATTTTCGGACTGACAACTCTTGATAGAATTTCAAAAAAAATACTTATCACGAATTAACCTATTAGCATTACCGTGAAGCATCTTTCCTATTTAAATAAATATTTTTATCACTATCGCTGGCGTTTTTTCCTAGGGATAATCTTCGTAGCGGTCTCGAATTACTTTAGAGTGCTGCAACCACAGATGATTCGTCACGCGATGGACTTAGTCATTGAAAACGTTGGGTTGTACCAATTGTACAGTGGCTTTGATAACCAAGCGGAACTCTTTGCGCTACTTGGTGAAACGCTATTGTTTTTTGGCGGCTTGGTGCTACTCTTTGCCCTTTTAATGGGCGTTTTTATGTTCTTTATGCGCCAAACCATTATTGTAATGTCTCGTTTGATCGAATATGATCTCCGAAAAGAAATGTTTGCCCATTACGAAAGATTGAGCCTTAGCTTTTACAAAAGAAACAATACGGGGGATTTGATGGCTCGGATTACAGAAGACATGTCAAAAGTACGGATGTACTTAGGTCCTGCGGTGCTATATGGTATTAATTTAGTTTCTTTATTTGTATTGGTTATTTATTCCATGCTCAGCGTAAGTGTTGAACTAACGATCTATTCGCTCTTACCCCTACCCTTTTTATCCATTTCAATTTATTACGTCAGTAATATGATTAATAAGCGGAGTGAAAAAATACAAGAACAATTAGCAACGCTTAACAGTACGGCTCAAGAGGTATATTCTGGTATTCGCGTAGTGAAATCTTACGTTCAGGAAGAACCTATGAATCGTTTTTTCAAGCAGCAGAGCAATAATTACTTGGATAAATCCATGGAATTGGTGCGCGTTAATGCTTTCTTTTTTCCATTGATGGTGCTGCTCATCGGAGCGAGTACCGTAATCACCGTTTACATTGGCGGCTTACAAGTTGCGAAAGGTAATATTACTCCGGGAAATATTGCAGAATTTGTGATTTACATTAATATGCTGACTTGGCCGGTAACGGCGATTGGATGGATTGCTTCCATTATCCAGCAAGCTTCTGCTTCCCAAAAGCGGATTAATGAATTTTTGAACACCGAACCAGAAATTACCAACCCAATTACGCAGCCAAAGGCATTGGGTGGACATATTCTTTTTGATGATGTTTCTTTTGTTTATCCTGATTCTGGTACCAAAGCACTAGACCACGTCTCTTTTGAATTAAAATCAGGTCAACGGATGGCTATTATCGGGAAAACGGGGTCAGGAAAAACGACGATTGCCGATTTGCTTGTGAGAATGTACGATGTTACGGATGGCAGTATCAAGCTTGATCAATGTGACATTCGAACGCTAGATTTAGAGAATTTGCGCGAAAAAATTGGTTATGTTCCACAGGATGTTTTCCTTTTTTCAGATACTGTTGCCCAGAATATTGCTTTTGGAGCACAGGATGCTACGATGGATACGATTAAACAATACGCGAAATATGCCTCTGTTTATCAAGACATTACAGAACTTTCAGATGGATTCGACACCTTAGTTGGAGAAAGAGGCGTTACGTTGTCGGGGGGACAAAAACAGCGAATTTCCATTGCTAGGTCGATGATTAAACGACCGGATATTATTATTTTGGATGACTGCCTTTCTGCGGTAGATACGACGACGGAACAGCAGATTTTATCTTTTATGAACGAAGAATTAAAAGATAAGACTTCGATTATCATTACTCACCGAATATACTCTTTGCTCAAGTTTGATAAAATTATCGTTTTGGATGATGGCGTCATCACAGAAAATGGGACGCACGAAGAATTAATCGCCCAAAAAGGCTTTTATTTTGATCTTTTTGAAAAGCAGAAGATAGAAGATGAAGAAATAAATTTCTAATATTTTTTTGTAGTTTTAAACAAATATTTACATTTGTAAAGTAGTTCATGCTATTTTTTTTTAAAACTAAAATGAAAAACAGTGGATAACGAGAGAAACCAACGGAGATTTGAAAGCGTGTTTTCAAAAAAAGTACGTGCTGGAAAAAGAAGAACCTATTTTTTTGATGTACGTAGAACGAAGGGAGATGACTTCTATTTGACCCTGACAGAGAGTACTAGAAGATTCAATGGCGAAGGATATGAACGTCATAAAATCTTTCTCTACAAAGAAGATTTTAATCGCTTTTTAGATGGATTGACAGAGACGATTGACCACGTGAAGACTGAATTAATGCCGGAGTACGATTACGATGAGTACACTCGCCGTCACGCAGAATGGGAAGCTAATCAAGAAGAGGAAGGTTATTCTAATTCTTCTTCGGAATATGACCATACGACAGAAAATACGTCCAAAAGAGTAGATACGCTTGATTCCGCGGATACAACAACGGATGAGATCGAAGAGGTAGAGATTGAAGAAACGAAAGAAGTAGAGAATGAAGACGATATTAGCTGGTAATAGATCAATAATTTGATCTATTTTGTTTTTACAAAAAAGCGAAACTTCCCGATGGAAGTTTCGCTTTTTTTATTGTTATTGTGAAGTCGCTTTACGTTATAAAATTTAAGGTACTAGCTTTAGCGATGAATTTGTACATATCCGGAGTAAGCGTTTCCTTCGCCATCTTCTAAGACGTAGAAATAAGTACCATCTGGCAATAGTTTACCTTCCCAAGTTCCATCCCAATCGTTCAAGTATCCCTCTTTGAAATACACTTCGTTCCCCCAACGATTAAAGATACTCAACTCATTATTCGGGAAATCTTCGATACCTTCAATGAAGAAGAAATCATTTACACCATCCCCGTTTGGCGAGAATCCAGTATAAATCGTCAATCCTTCACAGAGTACATAAACGTAGACTGTCGCTGTATCACATACTTGATCGACACAAAGAACATAATTGAAATAATCTGGCTCTTGAGAATTACAATAATCATCCTCCGGTGTGTACATCACCGTATTGTCGTCCGTCAGCACCGCTGTTCCATGTGAAGGTAAGGTCGTGATGAATAGAGAATCTAACTCCCCTCCCAGTGAATCATTCGTAAGAATATCAATTTCAATCGGTACACCTTGATAAGTCGTGTCGATATCGTCTTTGATACCTGGTAAAGATTGTAAGAGTTCAATAACCGTGATATAAATATAAGTCGTATCGCAAATTCCGAATTCGTCGCAAACGACAATACAGGCACTATCCGTTCCAATATCAAAGCCAGCACAAGTTAAACAGTAAGTGTCATTATCCACATCAAACTCTACAAATTCGCCAGAAAGATCTCCACAAACATTTTCAATGCTGACTACCTCTCCGATTAATTCGTCCGTTGAAATGCACAAGGTATCAATATCTCCAATGTAAATCGTATCAACGATGGTTTCTGGTTGGATACAATTGACAATCACATTTATGGTATCGGCACAACCTGTAACATTGTTTGTCACGACTAAATTGTGTGCCCCAACATCTAATAAGATAGCCGTACCATTTGGAATTAAGTTAACATTCAATTGTAAAATACTTGAACTTCCCGTTAACGTTTGCGTAATCTTCAACTGACCGTAAGTATTTGACGGTAATCCACCATAGATTAATAAAGAAGTAGGATCAAGTATCCAATCGGTTGTTGTATCCCAAACATTCATTGAATCTACCAAATCAGAAATCGTTGCAAATTCGCCACTAAATGTGTTTCCATTCACGGACCAATATTCTAAGTTATACGGACCAACTTCTCCAAGTCCTGGCAAATTCAAATAAGCGTAGTTGACCAAGCTATCAAAACTACAACCTTCGATTTCTCCGGTAAAGGTCGTTCCATCTTCTACGACGGAGTATAAGTAGAATTCATTCAAAGCAATATCCAAACAGTAGCTACCATTTCCATTACAATTATTTATGGTCAAAATCTCTTCGTCTACACTAAATAATTCTTCGCAAGGTGGTACACAATCATAATCGACTGTCGCAGTAAATACATTGGAACAAGCACCATCCGTCACGGTAGCAAAATAAGTACCCGCTACTAAATTAGTAATCTGTGCCGTAGTATCTCCTGTACTCCAAACCACGCTGTAGTTAGCTAAATCAACGATCGTTGCGGTACCGTCATTGGTATCACAAGATTCAATGGTTGTTTCAAGACTTACCGTTGGGCCATCTGTATTGGTAAGTACAATTACAGTGTCCAAAATAAATTGACTACAACTATCTACATTAGTTCGAATACTGACGGTATAAACACCCGCAGTTAAATTTGTTGCCGCGTCTGTTGTGGTAACTGCTGGATTCCATTCAAAAATATAATCTGCATCATTACCTGGTAAATCAATGTCAATCGCACCATCTTGCGCACCACAAGTTGGATGTACAAGTGTGATGGTTTCAATAATTGGATCGATACAAGGACCAGGACAATCTTGTCCAACGACAATTCCAGTAGTCACCGTTGTACAACCTTGAATATCAGTAATGGTAACATCGTAAGTACCTGCCGTTAAATTTGCTCTAAAAGCGGTATTAAGCATTCCACCATCATCTGACCAAACGAAATTATAATCCCCATTACCGCCAGCTACATTGACTTGAATACTTCCTGTATCTTCGCAATCCTCGTTGACGATCGTTAGGCTTACTTCAAAAGGATTTGGTGCAATTACTTCAAAGCAAGCTTGTCCAGCAATACAACTATCACCGTTGGTTACGACTACGCAGTAGTTACCCGGAGCTAAACTTCCGTTTTCATAGACATTGCCCTGTGCATCTAAGATTTCAACAATCACTGGATAAACAAAATTAGGATCAAAGTTCACTTCGTATAATACTTCTCCATTGGTATCTTCAGGACAAGAGAGCGTAATCAAACTATCTGGATTAGAGATAAATACCGTTGCTTGGCCATCGACCTGATTGACTATAGTGAAGTTGGTCGTTGTCGTACAACCTCCGATATTATCCGTTACGGTTACCGTATAAGTACCTGCAATTAGTGTATCTACCTGTGCGGTAGTTGCACCATTACTCCATTCAAAATTATAATCATTACTACCACCCGTCGCTTGCACTTCGATCACTCCATTAGCCGTCTGGCAGTTAGGCAAACTAATTATAGTTGTCGTTGCTACTAATAAGTTATTTTCTTCAATTTCAACTTCCGTTATGCTCATACAACCCAACGCATCCGTCACGCTAACCTGATGTGCTCCCGCAGATAAGTTAGTAGCCTGAGCAGTACTTTGACCATTACTCCATACGTAACTATAAGGAGCACTACCACTCACTACACTAGCCTCCGCAGTACCGGTACTCTGACCGCAAATCGTGTTATTGATATTCGTCAATGTTACTTGAGGACCGTCTACGTTGGTAATGACAAAGTTTTGTACGATTGAGAGATTACAACCGGGTAATAAACTTGTAATGGTTACCTGATAATTATCTGCAACTAAGCCCGTTGCATTGGCAGCTGTAGTACTAGCTCCGATACTCCAATCATATTTATAATCAATCGTAGCATCTTCCATTTCCAACCAGATTTCTCCAGTAGAATTTCCACAAGACGAATTGATAATTGCTGCGTTAGCAAGTACTGGTTCCTCACAGTTTGTGGAACAATCTACGCCTACATTTGCAACTACAATGTCTTCAATGCTCATCGTACAACCCGCAGCATCCGTAATCGTTACGTTGTAGCTTGTCGCTAATAAGTTCGTAATACTTGCATCCGTTTCACCAGCTACTGACCATACGTATTCGTAGGTGCCGGTTCCTCCCGTTACACTCACCGCAATACTTCCGTTTGCATTACAATCAACATCCGTCACTGCTAAGGTTGCCGATAATGGCGCTACGTCCAGCACTTCAACACAAGCCTGACCAGCTAAACAGCCATTGCCATCTCTAACTTCGATGCAGTATGCACCCGGTGCTAAACTGCCATTCTCTTTCGCCAAACCATCTGCTTGTGAGATAATCGCTATCGTTTCGTTTGCTACAAATCCTGCGTCGTAACTAACGGTGTAATCAACTAATCCG
>CALFBG010000290.1 GCA_937951685.1 uncultured Saprospiraceae bacterium
GTCGAAGTAAATTCCTCTGCCCATTTATACTCTTTTAGATAACAAGCTACATTAACTATATTATGAAATCGATTCGGTGCGAGATAGTTCCCTTCGATAAACCTGTCTCTTTTAATACTAAGCTTATATAAGCTAAATACTTCTCCAATAAAATAATTTTCTCGTAGTTTAATTTGCCATGCACAGAAATTAATCAGGTACAAAAAAATTTTAGATTGTTCTACTTTTGAAATAGTATCGAAATTATTTAGAAATAAGTCTTTAACTATAAAATAATAATCAGAACTTTTTTCTTTTGCCAGAGAATAGACTGCGTGATATAAGCTAATGAAAAGATCATCTCTTTTAGTTATCTGTCTATCTGATAATATTTCGTCAATAAAATCTATTTCATATTGCTCTTGCAATAAAGTCTCTCTACTTTTGAATTCAATCGCATAGCAAAGCTTCATCGCCACAAAGAAATTATCCAAATTTTCCATAGAAGTTTCTAACAATTGAGCAGCTTCTTCTGAAACTATTTGCCGGTTTGAAGAAAAATACTCAAAATGACTCAACTTCATTTTCGACAAATAATACCACATATCTTTTGCTGTTTGGGCTTCTAGTTTTTTGCGGTAAGCTTTGATTTTCATCGGTAAGAGCTGATTCATGTTGCGCTTGCGGAAGACTTCTAGTAGCAATAAGTCTCTTTCTGGCATTTCGGGGTTTTTGATCTCTTTCCAAAGTAGAAATTCTTCGAGTAGCAGGTATAGATCGGATAGTGCATCCGTAATCTTACGGTAACGGTAAGGCTCACCAAAAATTGGAGCAAAAGCTTGTTCTTTGGAAGAAATGATCGGTGGATCCTGTAACAATTCAGCAAAATAGTGGGAAAATACTGCTATCGCCGTAGTTTTTGGCGCGTGGTTAGCCAAAATGTACTGCTGAAACTCCTTTTGCTCTTTAAGTTCCAATTGTTTGAAACAATTATGAAATTTACTTTTGTCCATTTAAAATAGTTGACGGGGAATTTTTTGAATAATGCACCAAAATATACTTACAAGATACTGAAAACCAGTATTCAATTCCTAATCAACTCCAATATAAAAAATATTAACGCGGGGAAAAGGTCAATAAATGTCTCATTTTTTTTGAGATAAAAAGTAGAGATTTACATTGTAAAACGAATCAATCGTGAGTGATTAATTGTCATTTTACATCGGGGTTCAAAGCAAAAATTTTCCGTTCTCCTCGAAAGTTTAAATAGAAAGCTAAGAAAAAAAAACGCGTTCTCTAAGTTAAATAGAAAGCTGCTCCCAATCCTTTGGGGGCACTTTCTTTTTTTATGAAAGTTGTTTTTAAGTAACCGGAGCAAAAGAGATAATTGTATTTAAGCAGCAAAAGTCTAGCGGGCTTCTTCGTAAAGTCCTTTCCCCACAAACGAGCGTACACGCAGCAACCTGCTTATCGCCACGGCGGCAACAACAGAATTAAAAGCGATCGCAGTATTGCTTTGTGATAAGTGCTAACGCTATTTGGGTGCTCGTTCGTTCAAACTTATAAACTGCACAAATAAATTCCCAATAGTGCAATCAGGAAGTAGCCCGTTAAGGCACCCGCGCCAGCGTAATCTTGTGCTAAGCGTTGGCCAAAGAAAAGCGCCAGAATAGACAGGGCGGAGAGTTGTGCGCCAATTAAGCCCATTCCCGTATCTGTTCCCTGTAAAAATAGATTTACGATACCAATGGCACAGCAAACACCCGCCGCAACTTCTAATACCGTAATCGCAGGCATCAATAGCCCTACCGTATTTTTAAGGGGACTTTTCGCAAAATGTCCTTTTAACCATTCATAGTTACCTTGATAGTTAAAAACTTTATCTAAGCCCGATTGTAAAAACAGAACGCTTAAAAAAGCAAGACACAAGATTTGCATCGAAAAGATGGGTGTTAAAAAGTTGAGGAGTAGAATTTTCATTTTTTTAGGGCTTAAGGTATCTCATAATAAAAGCGGGAAGTATCAATTTAAAAATAGTAATTTTCTCTAATTCAAGCCCTTTTTTAAGGAAAAAGCTTTGCTACAGTCCCTTAAAATAGTCATACTATACTACGATAAAGGCGATAAAGATGATTAAGCGGAGAAGTTATTTTAGAGCGAAGCCGTTTCTAATTTGTGCGATGGATTATTCTTTTTCATTTCATAAAAAACAAAACCAGCGACTATTACTACTGAAAGTATCAAGTACGCCAAGACAAAAAACACTCCATTAGGCCATTGACTTTTCAATAAAAACCAATCTCCCGTCGCGTAAATAATCCCGATACCAAGTATAGATTTAGACAGCTCGATCCAAATTGCGTGGCGTTCTTGATCCATCAATGCGCTATAGCTATAAATGAGTAGGAAAATAAAGCCTGCGTACAAAAAGAGATTGTACAGTGCCAAGCTTCCTAGGTTGATAATCAGGTGCAACATCAAGCCACTCGCCAAAAGGTATTGAAACCAAGACCAAGCGTGCAAAGCGGTGGAAGCGGGCGGCGCATACTTGACTTGCGTGTAAGCATCCTCGGTGAAATCAATTGGATACTGCGCGGCGACGTCTGCGGGTCGCCATCCCGTTGGCATAAACCAAAGGCGACATTTGTCCCACCAACTTTCAGTTCGCCAAGCATCTTGAATTAAAATCCAAAGATGTTGAAAATTAATTTTAATGGGATTCCAAGTTCCAACTGCTTTTTTGACACCGTAGACACAAGGCACCGTGGCTAGTTCTTCTTGGAAAGTGCCGAAGAGTCGATCCCAAATACAGAAGATTGCCGAAAGGTTTTTATCCAAATAAATATCATTGATCGCGTGATGCACGCGATGTTGCGACGGTGTAACAATAATGTATTCCAACCAACCTAACTTAGGAATTAAGCGGGTATGATACCAGAACTGCATGAAGAGGTGAATTGGAGCAATAACCGCCAATACTTCTCCGGGCAACCCCAAGAGTGCTGCCGGTAGTAAAAATAAAAAACTTAGACTTACTAAATTAGAAATCGTTTGTCGGAGGGCGCAAGCGAGATTGAACTCTTCGCTACTGTGGTGAATGACGTGTTTGTTCCAAAACAGATTAATACTATGCGCTAGGCGGTGACTCCAGTAACTCGCAAAATCAATGGCGATAAAACTAAGTACCCAAACCAGCCAAGTCGTCTTGATCTCAAAAAGTGCAATTTGCTCGACCAACCAAGTATAACTAATAATGACAATCGTTAATTTAAGTACACTCTTCAGTGTATTCGTAGATCCAGAACTCAAACTAGCGATCGTATCCATGCTCCTGAAGGTAGTAATCCCTTTCCATAACGAGACAATCCATTCAAGCAGTATCAGGCCAATGAAGCCCGGAATTGCGATGAGTAATACTTGAGCATAAGCATCCATAGAAAATAGTCTTAAACATTTCGGTACGGAGCACCGATGGATTTACAGCATGGCGAGGGCACACTCCCAGAGATCTTCGTAGAGGATAATTTCCAAATTACTAACGTTCGTTTGGTTTTTCCCTTCTTCTTTTAAAGTTTTAAATAAATCTCCTGTATTGGCGATGATGCACTCTTTATCAAAATTATATTTCACCATTTTGAGGAGCATTTTGATAAAAGTACGCGCGCGAACATTCTCTCTCAAGTACCGTCGAGAATAACGCTCAATGGCTTCCACTCGATCAATAATGCCACCGTGATCTTCACCGATCCGCAGTAATATTTGTAGAATAATAATATCAATATTGCTTCCTTGCTTGTCGGCAGTAAAAATGGGCACCTCATTCAAAAACTTTCCGAATTTGAAGTGCGTTCGACCTTCCATCATCCCGCAATTCGTCATAAATTTAATGTAAGCTCGTACGATTAACCATTGTTCCCGCATGGCAGGATTGATTTGTCGACGACTATCAGCTACTTTAAAAATATGATATGCTTTTTGATAATCGCCGTAGTGTAGGACGGCGATTAGTTTGTAGAAGAT
>CALFBG010000291.1 GCA_937951685.1 uncultured Saprospiraceae bacterium
CCTAATAAATTCACTAATTTATGACGAGTAAATTTTGTTTCACTCTTCGTTAAAAAGCCTTGAAAACCAATGGTTTCCTGCATTTTTTGCCTCGATTGAAGCAAAATTTTCTTCCGTCAAAATCACCAATCTATTTGGTAAGCCTACTTAAATAAAAAAAATAATGAATAAAGTTACTAGAATTTTCCGCGCAATGCAAAAATAAAGTTTCTTCCCGCCGCACTAACTCCTGAAGCAAAAGTTCGATAATGGATATCCGTGATATTCTCAACCGCAAAGTCAAGACTAAAATGATCCGAGAATTGGTAGGTAGAATGTAGATTGTAGGTTAACCAAGCTAATGTGCCGTCAATCGTCGCTCTTTCGATATTATCAGAAGAACCAGAGGAAGCAACGTAGTCTTCGGCGTGTTCTAGGAATTCCGCTTCGGTTACACAAGTTTCGCAAGGAAGAAAACCGTCATATTCTTCCAGTGGCTTAGCAGCGTTGTACTGCGCCGACAGTCGAAATCGAATTTTTTTGCCTTCGTATCCCAGACTGGTCGTCCCGTACATTGGCGGAATATGTGCTAAAGGCGTTTCCGTACCATCTTCGAGTAAACGTATCCCTTTAACATAGTTGAGGCTAGATCGAAATCGCCACTTATCTTTGACATTCAAGATAATGTGTCCAGAAACACCATAAACATTGGCTTTTTCGGCGTTGATATTCGCTTGTACTTGAAACTCATCCAAGATTTCACTACCATCGGGCAAGGCAAAATTGGTCCGGACGATAGCGTCCGTCAATTCGGTGTAAAAACCTGTTCCGCTAATTTTAAAACTAGTTCCTACGTTCTGGCGTACTTCTCCAAATTCTTTTGCCAAAGTAAATTCTCCGTTTAGGGAATACTCTGGCGTCAGCGATGGATTAGGTATTGTAATGAATCCCCCTTTCTCTCTAATTTTTGAAAAATCGTCTAAATTGGGAGAACGAAAAGCTGTGGAAGCAAGCATTCTTACCTGCCATTTACTTTTTGAATTCCAAGTAATGCCTGTTCCCCAAGTCAGTGCACTATTATTAGAGCTCAAGCCTGTAATATATTCTGTTGGCCAAACAATCGGATCCGTTTCTTTGAACTTAGAGAAAAGATTGACCATTGTATACCGAGCTCCTGCATTGAAATTAAGGGTAGAATCTTTACTTTTCCAGCGATACGTCGCATATCCGGCGTAAGTAGTCACCGTGCTACCACCACTGGGGTAACGACTAAACTCATCGTAGAAAGTTGTTCCGTCTTTAATATTCACCCTTCCTGCGAGAGAATTGACAATATTATGATTGACATCAATTCCGTAAGAAAAAAGATTGCGTTCTTGCTGATCAAGATGCTTATCAAAATCTAAGGTAAAAGAAGCTACTTGTACGTCCGCCAAACTAAACGAACGATAAGCATCCGCATATTTTCTTTGTAAACGATCTTCGTCGATGCGTTGGTAAGCACCAATAATGCTCGCTTTATCGTACAGCGCCGTCGGTTTTAAACTTCGCATTTTCAGGGAAGCAAGTAATCTTTTTTGTGGTCCATAGTTCCATTCTGCCCATTTTAATTTATCGGCAGAACTCAAAGTATCCGTAAGATTATCGTAGCGAGGCACATCACTCGTTGTAGAGTATTGAAAATTAGCGACGTAGTAAACGTAGTCGCTCGCTTGGTACTTAATCTTTTGCATAAAGTCGATTTGACTATAAGCGGTACCGATTTGTACTTCTGGGTTCGGATTAATCCGAATTTCATCTACATTTTCATTCCTATAAAAGTAAAAAGGTCGAGCCCCTAGCGTTTCGTAGCCTGCTGGTCGAACCGTACCTGCTTTCAAATCCCCAAAATCACTATAGCTAAAGCTCGTAAGAGAGCCCCAACGTCGGGTACCATAATCTAAATCAAGATGTACCGTTTTTTCTTGATTCGCCGTTGCGTAACGGGTAAAAACATTAGTCTCCGTTTGGTAGGATTTATTATCAACATTACTGAATAAAACCGTTGGATCTTTAGTTCTAAAATGAATGACACCACCGATGGCATCACTTCCGTACATCAAAGATCCCGGACCATAAATTAGTTCTATTTGTTCTAACGTCGAGTTATCGACGGTAATTGCATTTTGTAAGTGCCCGCCTCGATAGATTGCATTATTCAATCGGACTCCATCGACGACCATTAAAACCTTATTGGCTTCGAAACCTCTGACGATTGGACTTCCGCCTCCCATCTGAGATTTTTGGACGAAAACTTCTCCATTTTGGCTAATGGCATCTGCCGCGGTTTGGGCATTCCCAAAAGCAATATCCTTGGACGTAATTCGATCTACGATGAACGGAATTTCTGCTACCGGATCATCTTTACGACCGACCACTTCTACCCCTTGCAAAATGGCAATATCCTCTTCCATAAAGATCTTGCCCTTGAGGTTCCGAATGGTAATAAACTTTAATTCTCTTGTTTTGTATCCCACGTAACTAAAAATAACAACTTCATTATAAGCTAAATCCCCTAAAGAAAGCTTTCCATCCAAGTCGGTGGTTCCCGTAAATTTTTGATCTTTAGTGTAAACGCTTACGCCAATCATCGGTTCGTTGGTCTTGGCATCTTTGACCTCTATTGCGTAGCCGGCAATGGGAGTATCAGGAAGCGCAAAGGCAATAATAGGCAAGTGTAGTATTACCGCAAGTAATAATAGCGTTGAGATAAATCTGCCGGGAGGAAGTCTAAATCGTTGGTGCAATACGGTATTCAATGTCACATTATTGATCTTTGGGAAGTTTAATGGTAAAAGTAGTTCCTTTTACTGTAGACTTTTTCACAAAAATCTTGCCAGAATGGTACTCTTCTACGATCCGTTTAGCGAGAGAGAGTCCCAAGCCCCAGCCTCTTTTTTTGGTGGTAAAACCAGGTTCGAAAACCGTTTTATGTTTAGAGGAAGGAATCCCTTTCCCCGTATCGGAGATATCGATGATGACGAAATTTTTCTCTTCGCTAATTTTCGCTTCGATCGTCCCTTTACCATCCATTGCATCCAGCGCATTCCTGAGTATGTTTTCAATGACCCAATCAAAGAGTGGTGGATTGATCATTACGGGAATTGCTGCGCGATCAGGATCAGGGAAGATAAAGTTTACCTTTCGGGGCGCCCGACGTTCCATATAGTTGCGGCAACGCTCCAATTCCTCGTATACATTGATTTGTTCTAAGTCTGGTGCGGAGCCAATTTTGGAGAACCGATCCGCGATGAGTTCCAGCCGAGTAACATCGTTTCTTAATTCGTTGACGACTTCTTGGGTTTCTGGATTATTCCCTTCTATTAATTTCAAATGCTCAATCCAGCCGATAATCGCGGAGATGGGCGTACCTAGTTGATGGGCAGTTTCTTTCGCCATACCAGCCCAAACGCGGTTCTGTTCGCCCTTCCTAGCAGCATTAAACGCGATATAACCGACCATAATAAAGCCAGCAATGAGTAAAAACTGAAAGATCGGAAAGTAGGTCAAGAGCGTAACTAAGAAAGAGTTTTTGTAGTAAAGCGTACTATTCCCATCTAAGCCTTCTACTATGATGGGTTCTCGCCCACTTCTTTTTATTTTTTCCAATTCTTTTTCCAAAAAAGGAATGTCTTCATCCTTTTCTTCTCCAAAATTTCTCCCCGAAATAATCACTCCTGCTTGGCTGATCCAAATGGTAGGAATCGTTGTATTCGTGATCAAAAAATCGTTCTGAAAACTAACATCACATTCTAATTCTTCATTTTGATTGTACTCTAAAGATTCTAGCGCCAGCTTATAACGAATCATTTTCTTCTCCTCATCTTCCATCAGCTTCGTAGCCAAAAAATTCGTATACACCATTGAGATTGCAACGATCAACAATCCTCCAATGGCAAGAAAAATTTTCCACCTCGATTTTTTTGAATAAATATCCATTTAGTGATTTTTGGTTCTTAGTACATTTAACAAAGAACGTAATTTTTTTGTCTATAAAAAATAGGCCGTTGAATATTTGCACCGGCAGAAATTGAGGTATCAAGGTCGCTTAACGAACTAAAAAGAGGCTGCGCTGCCTTCATTTCCCTCACTTTGCAAATTAACGGTTTCTAGCAATACTTCGTAATAATTCCGTTGTGTTCGTTTTGATTTCAGCCAGGCGAAGAAAGCCATTTTTTGGAGATCTTCCTGTTCTAAGGGGCGTTCTCCAAAATAAACGACAATTTTTTTATATATCTTATCTATTTCCTGTGGATTATTAATATAGTCTCGGATGGCAATCAAGTATTTTTTGGTAATGCTATAGCGAGCTTGCTTAAAAAAGTCGCCAAAATAGCGTTCGATTGCTCGAATTCGATTGAGTGCGATATCATCGTTCCCTAATTCGTACTGAATGAGCAGCTCAATCAAGTGCTTTTTAAGCAACCATTCTTTCCCCGCTTTCTTCTCGCACCATTTGTCTGTATGTGGAATCGACATCATCGTTTCATTCGCTTGTGCAATCTCATTTTGATTAAAATAACAAACGCTTAAACTTAGGTGAAGGTGAAGCATCGTCGTGCTCGTCAAGCGCGCCACTTTGTTTTGTTTTAAGGCTTCTAAGTCTGCAATCGCTTTTTCATTTTCATTCGTATGACTTTTAATCGCCGCGAGCAGAAGTATATATTTAGGATAAAACAAGGTATAATGACTTTTATTGTAGCGATTCATGTTTTCATAAAACGCTGTGCAGTACGCTCTTGCTTCCACGAATTTCCGATTGCGATACAAAACATGCGTAATCATGTACAGCAAGTGTAATTGGTACGCATGAGTCGATTTGGTAAAACCATGTTGGTGCTTTACCGCGTTGTATTGATCAATTAAATAGGGTTCAAAAAAGTAGAAATCTTTATTTCTTAAGTAGGCACTTCGCGTAATCGCGATCAAGTTATACAATAATTTGGGCCGTTGCATCATCGTTTCATCGAGTTCGCAATACTTCAAAACTTTAGAAATGACCCGATTGAAATCTAACGGTTTCCCGAGTCGGAGTAAATCATCAAGTTGATTGCGAATGAGCCGGTGAGCGATGACGGCACGTTCTTCTTCGTCGATACGAAGTTTATTTTCTCTTCTTTTTTTAATAATATGCTTCAGCACTTTATCTTCTTGCAAGGCGCCATGTTCCAATTGCAACATATAAATGGTGTTGAGTAAATCGACCTGTTCGTTGACCGTTGCCAAAGCTTCTGCTTTCAGCAGATAATTCCAAGCCTGACGGTCTGCTTTTTTGTCATATAAATACCGGGCGATAGAAATCAAGCCCATGATGGGCGAGACCGTCGTTGTGTCTTCGTCCATCCGTTTGAGTACGATAAACTCCCCCAACTGATGAATCAAGCGCTTGCGAATGGCGTAATAAGCTTCTTTGTTGGAAGTCGCTAAACGCTTCACCATTTCGGCGGGTTTTAGCCGCTTAGGTTCTTTCTGAAGAATGTTGAACAACTCCAAATCCTTACGCTGCTTTCGTTTGCGTTGTCGATTGATAAACACCCGAAAAGCTTTACTGTCTTCCGTAGAAAAAGTAGCAATTAATTCTTTTAAGTTATCCATAAGTAGCCGCTGCGAATAGTGAATTTGTTTGAACCGTAGCTTATTACTGATTGCTCTAAATTGAAGATAAAGCTTTTTAGGACAAAAAATCTAGCAAAATACTATTTAGCAACAAAGCTGTTGCTTGAGTAGTAGATCTTTCAAGCTATATCTGATCGAGGCTCGCTATTCTTGAAGTTATTTAATGATGAGCGCCAAGATAAGTTCTTTAGCTCAAGTAAATTTATTCGAATTAGATAAATCTAGATGTATCTTTTGCAAAATATGCTTCCTTTTTCCTGCTAAAAGTGACGAGCTTGCAATTGTATCCATTAAACCTAGCAGTCAAATCATTCGGTAAACTGACAAAATTAAACCTGCCAACTTGTCCGCCGTAGAAGTTTGGCTTGCTATAGCACTAAAACTTATTAACGATATGAAAAACCTAGTAGTTCTATTTTTCATCTTCTTTTATTCAATTCAAACTCAAGCGCAAGGCGACCATTCTATCTACATCGAACTCGGAGGAGCGGCATTAAGTTACTCTTTAAACTATGATATGCGATTCGAGAAAAAGGATGATGCTGGCTTCGGCGCGCGGATCGGAATTGGTAGAACGGATGACCTTATTCTTATTCCTTTACACCTTAATTATTTGCACGGGTCTGGGAAGCATAGACTTGAGCTTGGTCTAGGAATTACTACCCTTTTTGGGAATCAATCCGATACAGATCGTAACCGTATCTATCCTATCGCTAGTGGCACCTTGATGTATCGTTATCAAAATACAGCGGAACATCTCATCTTTAGAGTTGGATTTTCGCCAACTTTTGTTCCGACTAGTCCTAATAGTTTTATTGATGTATCAAGAGTGTTTTGGGTTTGGCCGGGTATTTCAGCGGGATATATTCTGTAAGGATACTTTAAACGTTAAGCCTACTTTTTTAACCAAAAAATAATCATATGAAAAACCTAATAATCCTAGTATTTATTTTCTTTTATGCGATTCAAATTCAAGCGCAAAGAGAACAAGCTATTTATGCAGAACTTGGAGGAGCAGGACTAGCTTATTCCATAAACTATGATACTCGGTTCAATAAAGGGGAAAATGGAATTGGAGCACGCATTGGAATCGGAACGATGAACACTAACTTTACGATTCCAGTACAGCTTAATTACTTACATGGTAAAGGAAAACATAAACTTGAACTTGGAATAGGAATTACTAGTTTTTTATTTTCTAAACGATACGAAAATAATCAGCTGGTAAAGCGCTCAATAGTCTCAATACCTAGTGGAACTTTGATGTACCGTTATCAAGATTCAGCAGCGCATTTTTTGTTTAGAGCTGGACTTTCACCGATTTTTGCTCCGGGCAATCGCAGTCCTTTTGCTGGTCCATCAAAACTATTTTTGCTTTGGCCAGGCATCTCGGCCGGATATAAGTTTTAAGGATAACTTTAAGTTTGGAATGACTTCATAATTTATTTGTAATAATAAATTAAAACTTCATATAAAGCTATTTAAAAAAGTTTCTTGGTTACGCTTTTATTTACTGAGCCATTCTCTATGACGATAGGGAATGGCTTCTTTTTTTAAAAAAACTAACTCAAAAGCTGGTAGGCTACTAAGGCAGAAATATAGGCTAGTGCCGTCATTCCTACAAACTGAATCATTGGCCACTTCCAGCCGCCCATTTCCCGCCGAACGATCGCAAGGGTACTGATACATTGCATCGCAAAAGCATAAAATAAAAGTAGCGAAATACAAGTTGCAAGATTATAACGGGGTTGATTGGTTTCCGTATTCCATTCACTACGCAGTTTCTCGATGATCGTTTGCTCCTCAGCTTCTTCCCCAAGACTATAAATTATCGCAATGGTACCAACGAAAACTTCCCGCGCCGCAAAAGAAGAAAGCAAAGCAATTCCAATTTTCCAGTCGTAGCCCAAAGGAGCAATTGCGGGTTCAATAAATTTACCCAAATAGCCCGCATAGGAATATTCCAAACGAACACTCGAAGCGTCCGCGAGCTCGGGCTGACTAGCTATTTGTTTTTCAATAAAAGCTTCCGACTGTGGACTAAAGGAAGCCAAGGCCCAAAGGATAATGGAAAGTATCAAAATTATTTTTCCTGCACTAAAAACGAAAATTTTAGTTTTATTCAAGGTATCCAGAAAAACATTTTTCCAGTGTGGCCAGCGGTAACGTGGCAACTCCATAATCCAAAGATTAGTAGCTGCTGACTTGTTAAGCTTTGTCATGACCCAAGCAGCAAATAGCGCCGTGAAAGTACCAATTAGATACATCGCCAATAAAGCTAAGCCTTTGAAATTAAAAATATAGAAGAAATGATCTTCCGGGAAAATCATCGCAATCAAAATCGTATAAACGGGCAACCGTGCGTTGCAAGTCATAAAAGGAACCACAAGCATCGCAACAAACCTTTCTTTTTCGTCTCTGATTCGTTTGGCAGCCATTACCGCCGGAATGGCACAAGCGATACCCGACATCAAAGGAATGACGCTACTGCCACTCAAGCCAAAACCTTTCAACCAGCGATCTGATAAATAGGCAATTCTCGCCATGTAGCCCGTACTCTCCAAGGCGCCCATCAGAATAAAAAGAATCGCAATCTGTGGAATAAAAATCACGATGCCTCCAATACCTGCAATTACCCCATCACTCAGTAGACTGGACAACCAACCTCCTCCCAACGCATCATTTGCCCAAGCACTTAAATTGCCAAACAAAGCATCAATCAAATCCATCGGATAGGCTGACAAATTAAATAATGCCTGAAAAAGGAGAAAAAGAATCGCTAAAAAAATGATACTTCCATAGATCGGGTGCAGCAAAACCTTATCTAGTCGATCCGTCAGTAGATTAGCCGGTTCGTTATTATCTTTACTAACAATTTCAGTCAAGAAATTTTTAAGCTGCCGATCTCTCGTTTCAATGTCTTCAAGCGCGATTGGGTCCGCAAGCGCAATATCGCTATCGTAGTATTTTTGAATATTACCTGCGTATTCATTGACAAAAACATCACCTTGAACCGCTTCGTACTTCGTCCGAATAAAAGCATTGGGCGTAGCAAATTCATTATTTCGAATAATGTGCTTGAGTTGATCTAAACCTTCTCCCGTTCTACCATTTAGTAAGACTACGGGACAAGCAATTTTATTTTGTAATTGTTGAATATCAATCGAAATGCCTTTACTCAACAATTCATCCTTAAAATTAATCGCCATCACCATCGGTAATTGCAAATCTGCGAGTTGGCTAAATAAAACTAAGGTATGCTGCAAATTGGTTCCATCCGCCACGAAAATAATCCGATCGGATGCCTCGTCGAAATTCAAAACACGTTGAATACTCACACGCTCATCCAATCCCTCTGACCAAACAGAACTCAGCCCCGGCAAATCTATGATCCGGTGCGTTTCAAAACGACCTTCTTTTTTTTCGACGGTCACTCCGTCGTAGTTTCCCGTCTTTTGTCGGGTCCCCGTAAGTAAATTAAAGAGGCTACTCTTACCGACGTTGGGGTTTCCTAGTAATAATATTTTATTTCCCATTTGCTGGTTCAACTTTAATACAGCTTGCATCTTTTCTTCGAATCGCAATCCTTCTGCCTTCAAATTCAACTAAGATCATTCCCTGCCAACGGTCGTTCCGAACGACGGTTAATCTAGTTCCTTTAAAAATACCATAAGACATCAATAATTTATAATTATTGTTTTGTCCTAAAGCATCTCCGACGGTTACTTCCTGCCGATTACCGATTTTGTCTAAATCTGTCAACTTGTTTATATTAAATCTAAATAAAAATAGTCAGCAAATATAATAACTAATTTGATCTCAAAAAATGTAGCACGCTAAAAATTACCTTGCGCTGGCAATTCCTTTGCGCTTAGGCTACGACACTTGGTAGCTACTTCTCCTTACGGAAGACTAATCAGCGCATTCAAACCATAACTTTGCTGGTTACACGGGCATAATTTAAGCTTATTTTTAGTAGAAACTTAATTTTTTGGCGATAAAGCCGCTCAATTACGCTGCTGCGTATTTCCAATTCCCGTATCTTTGTACCATGGAGCAAGTTAGCAGCAAAAAAGATATTCGTTTAGTTTCTAAGTTAGATTTGGAAAATTTATTCTTGGGAATGGGGGAAAAGAAGTTTCGCGCCAAGCAAGTTTACGAATGGCTTTGGCAGAAAGGGGCGCACACCTTCGAGGAAATGACCAATTTGTCTAAGTCATTACGCGAAACGCTGATGGAAAACTTTGTCATTCGTCCTATTCAAGCAGATAAAGTACAAAAAAGTTTAGATGGCACGATTAAGTCTCGTTTCCGTCTGCACGATGGTCATCTCATTGAAGCAGTACTTATTCCGGTGCCTCATGACAAGCGTTTTACCGTTTGTGTTTCTTCGCAAGTAGGTTGTAGCTTAAGTTGTACGTTTTGTGCAACGGGTAGAATGAAGCGCGTCCGTAACTTAGATCCTGCGGAGATTTACGACCAAGTACTTTTGGTCAATCGACAAGCCTTAGAATATTTTGATCATCCCTTGACGAATATTGTTTTTATGGGCATGGGCGAGCCCTTACTGGCTTATAAAAATGTAATGCAAAGCATCGACTACATTACTTCTCCTTTGGGTATGAATATGTCTCCGAAGCGAATTACCGTGAGTACGGCAGGAATTGGAAAGATGATTATGAAGCTCGCGGAGGATAAGGTCAGATTCAACCTTGCGCTATCGCTACACGCGGCAGATGATACGAAACGCAACGAGATCATGCCGATTAACGAGCAGAATAACCTCGCCGTACTGATGGAAGCATTAACCCATTTTTACAAAACCACGCACAACCGAATTAGCTACGAATATATTTGTTTCCAAAACTTCAATGATAGCTTGGAAGACGCGAAGCAGTTGGCAAAGCTTTGTAGACAATTTCCCGTCAAGGTAAATATCATTGAGTATAATCCGATTGATAATGCCCCTTTTCTGAAATCTGCCGATCAAAACATTGATAATTTTGCCAAATATCTCCGCGATCAGAAAATTATGGTCACGGTGCGACGAAGTCGAGGTAAAGATATTGACGCCGCTTGTGGGCAATTAGCCAATAAAGACTAAATCAAGTAGTAAGGCTTTATAGTTCCGGATAGTCCCACAGTGGAAAAACCCTCGCTAAAGCTGATAATGTATGCGGATGCTGAATCAAGCCCGCTTTCATATTTTCTTTGATTTCATCGAGACTAAGACAGAGCACTTCAACGTATTCTCCTTCATCTTGCTTTGGCGTTAAGGCGATGCTCGCCGCTTTCACTAACCAATGATGTACTGCACTCGTCATAAAAGCAGGGTTGGACTCAATTTTTCCAAGGTAATGCCAATCTTCGCCGACGTAGCCCGTTTCTTCTACCAGCTCCCGAGCCGCAGCACGCTGAGAATCGGCTTCGCCTTCATCTATAAAACCACCTGGTAACTCAATCGTCTCCGTTCCGATCCCGAACCGTAGTTGGCGCACCATTACAATTTTTTTATCCTTGGTAATCGCTACAACGTTAGCAGCATCCGCAGATTCTAGTACGACTACTCTGAGCTTCTTCTGGTTTCGAGGATTTTCTAAATGATCGAAGCGGACTTTAAAAATGCCTAGATCGGGTCCTGTTTCTGTTTGGTCTAATTTCCAGTTTTTCATATAAAAATTTGGCGCGTAAATTAAATTAAGAGGAAATACAGTAACCTCCTATTTCACTATGAAGTTGTTTTAAAATAGATCTTAATACCTACACCTGCCTGCCGGCAGGCAGGGCTAAAGCATTGCAATCCAGTACTTCAGCTTTTTCTCGTCACCGCAGCTATGGCTGCATAAATTCTGAACAGCATTTACCGCTTGCGGATGGGATGCAAAAGAGCTTCGTCCTGACTTACAAGCCTTTACCTTCGGTTGCTAACATCATTTTAAAACAACTTC
>CALFBG010000292.1 GCA_937951685.1 uncultured Saprospiraceae bacterium
AAATGATCTGCCTGTATCGTCCGCACTAATTTTTCTTTACAAAGAAATTTTCTTTTTTTAATATAATTTTCACTCGTCTCCAGTTGGATGGCAATCGTTTTTAATGGCACTTTGTCAAAAAAAGCACGTAGAATTTTTTGACAATTATCATCCAACAAATCGAAATGTTTAAAAAATAATTTTTCCTTTTCCGTTTGTTCTAGTTTTGCGATAATATCCTGATCTAAGACGATCCCTGCCTCTTCTTCCATTGGACTTAATTGTATGCGCTGCGTTTTGCGCAAACGACTAAACCACAAGTTGCGACACATAATCCGAAGGTAACTTTTCAAGGTACAAGTCAACTTCAACTCCTTAGTTTCCAATTGTCGAAACAAAGCCATTAGCGCATCTTGGAAAATATCACGTGCGTCGGCTTCACTACCTTTATTTTCTTTTACCCATAGAATAATGCTCGGCAAAACAAGATCGTACACTTCTTGAATACTCGCATTATCTGCTTTCGCAAGACCTTCTAAGAGTTGTTGATCGAGCGCATTTATCGTACTAATCATAATCATATATCCTAAGCGAAGAAAAGGTTACCCGTAAAGGAAGTTTTAAAAAAAAATGCTTGAATTTGATTTAAAGATAATATAATGCTGAGATTTTTTTTAAAATAAAATAAAACAAGGGGTAACCTTTCTCAAGCCAGCGCTATATGGAGGCAGACAAACAATTTCGAGCGGTACTTAATGAATCCATTTCTCCCCTAGATAAAATTTAACCCGCAGCTAAAAATTTTAAAAGAAAGTACAATAAAAACCGTAATGAAATGCCTAACCCTATGTATGTTATGTACTATCTTGCTATTAATAACGATGAGCTGCAAGAAAGGAAGCTTTGGTAAAGGAAGAAGTAACCAGCCAATTGAACAGTGAATTTTGGAAAGTCACTGAAACCGATGGAGGATTTCATTATCTTTAGTTAGAAGTGCATCCAACAATACCTCAAACACTAAAACCATGAAGACAATATCAGGAATTTTAATCAGCATATTTTTCCTTTGGACTAATTTTCTCGTAGCGCATCCGACCGTTAATACGCAAGAAGCACTCAAGACAGAATTGTCGAAAATATTTGCTTCGAAAAACTTTTCTATCGAATCGGTTAAAACGGATGTTGCTAAAAAACGTATTTATGGCGTAGGCACTTTCTTTCAACAAAAAGAGGTGAAATTTGAAGCGCAGTACGAAGGCTCGGAAGCAATCCTTTCGTTCCGCGCAACAATGCCAAACAAGGCAAAAGTCAAAGTCAGCAACAAAAAATTAAAATCTTTGGCTGGACAAGACCTCAAAAAACTTGTGCCTGCCGCGCTCAAAAAAGCGATTTATTTAGAGCAGTTTGGCTTTACGATTGCTAAAGGTACGAAGCAAATTGAAGCCCTACAATTTCAATTTAGCACCCTACAAAATTGGGAGTTATTTACCTCAACAAAGCTCACGTTAGGACAAATTAAAATTAGCTTCAACGTCGTGCATCCAACTCAAAAAGAAAAAAGAAAGTTGACGGGACAACTAACGGGGCAAACAAAAATAGGGAATGTTGCGCTAGACATAACGGGCGTACTGCAAGCTCAAAAAGAAAACTTCGAACTTATTGGAACGACTCAAGCGGTACAACTCAAAGAAAGTTTACAAGCCCTTTGTGGTCGCACCGAAATTCAAGGCATAAAAATCCCAGCCGCGATTTTCGACCTTCAATTAAACACGGTACAAGTAAATTTACTCCCTTACCAAAAAACGATTAACCTCAACGCGAATTCTAACTGGGGTTTAGTCAATGTTTTTGTCAAGCAAAAAAATAAAACAAAGAAAGATAATTCCAAAACGGATTATATCATTACCATTAATACGCCGAAAGACTTTCGCTTGTCAAAACTCAATTCAAAGTTGAAAGGGCTGGATAGGATCCCCGTCGGTAATCAGAAAATTGTTATTTCCTCCGCAAAAAAATCAAAAAAAGAAAGCGCTAAAATTCCCAGTCTTAGCCAATTAGCAACCAAGCTTAAAAAAGGATGTAACTACATCACAGCGTTAGATCTGACGAAATTAAAATTAGATCATTTACTGGGCATCAAAAAGCTAATTGTAGTTTCTGCCTTAAGTGATCAGTTGACCAATATCGTTTTAGAAGGAGAACTAGGGGCAGACTTACCACTGGGACCAACAACTAAATTGAGTGGTGCGATCTTTCGGCTAAAACCCTCGCCCAAAGATTTTGCCATATCCTTACTAGGGACAATGGATGCGCAACTCGACCAAGATTTACTCAATTTTAAAGGTGGTGTAGAACTGGGCTTGACGGATCAATCCCTGAATTTTTTAGCCATCATGCAAGGGAATTGGAACAATCCGCTAGGTGCTAAAGGTTTGGTGATGAGCGATGTGGGTTTGCAAGTGGGCGCAAGTTTTACGACGGCTCCCGTACTTTTACCAAACGTAGGATTGAAAGGAGATATAAAAGTCGGAAATTTCACGGGAGCTGGCGCGCTGGCTTTTGATACTCGTAATCCGAGTAAAAGTATGATGGCAGTGAGTTTTAATAAGTTAATTCTAATGGATTTGTTGGACTTGGTTGTTGACCCCAAAATCACGAAAAAGCTTTCTAAGGGAATGAAAAAAACCTTACGGGAATTTTACCTCCAAGACGTAAAAATGGAAGTCGTTCCACAAGATATTGAGGTCTTAGGAAAAAATTACGCGGCAGGTTTTAGAACGGAAGGAGGAATCAGCCTAGCGGGCTTGACTGGCGCCGCAAAGATTGATATTAATTATAAAAATGGAATGCTACTCGCAGGCGAAGTAGAGCCGATTGATCTAAAGGTATTTGAATTGCGTGGTGCAAATGGAAAAAAGAAACCACAGTTGCACTTGGATTTACGCAAAGGAAAAACCCCTAAAGTACTCGTCAATGGATTGGTCAATATGTTAGGCTTGGAAGCACAAACGGACGTAGAATTACTAGATAATGGTTTTCGATTTATGATTGGTGGAAAAATTTTCAACGTTTTTGATGGTGTCATTGAAGCAAAAGGTTCAGATCTAAAGAAGGCGGGAGGTATGGGACTTAAAGTCAAAATGAAAAATGACTTACTCAACTTTGTGGATCAAGGCATTACGAACTTTGTGAGTGATAAAACCAAAAGCGCCATCAAGGATTTGACCAAAGCACAGGCTGCAATAAAAGATGCAGAGAAGTCCGTTGCAAATTGGGAAAAGAAAATCAATGAAAAGCGTAAAGTCGTACGGAAGGAACAAGCCCAAAAACGTAAGAAATACGAAGCCGCTAAAAAGAAAGTCAATCAAGCACAAAAGAAAGTCAACGGACTCAACAAAGAAATTAAGCAACTCAAAAAGAAAATAAAGGCAAAAAATAAAGCTTGGCAAGCACCAGAAAAAGCTGTGCTCGTCTCTCGCTTAGGAACGGTGTACGCCTCACATAAGCTTGCGTGGGCAGCACTGGAAGGTGCAAAAAAAGTATTAGATGGATTCAAAGGGTTGAATACAAATCCTGATTTAGATATCCGTGTGTCTTCGCTGATTGTGAAAAAAGGAACAGCAATGGGAACGCTCAAAGGCGCGCGCGGCGTTTTGGAGGGCTTAAAGTTTACACTCGGTGTTACGGGAAAAGCAGGCTTGTTTATTGTTAATCAAGGAAAGGAGATGCTGGTTAATATTCGGAAGGCAAAATTTGAAGGTGGCTTGCAAGGCTTAAGCGGCGGTCAAGTCAAATTGGATACGGAACTAGAATGGTTGGGTAAAAAACATAAAATTAAGTTTGATTTTAATTTTAATAATCCTGCCAAAGCGGTAAAAGCAATGGCAAAGGAATTGTTAAAACTAAAATAGAGTTTTGTAGGAGGAGCGGTAAAAGCAACTGGCTTGCATCTCTTCTTCGTACTTCGTATCTTCCGTAAGATTTTCAACGTGGCGCTCTAAATCGGATACCTAAATTCACTAGCAGCATGAATATCACCTCAAAAAAAAATATACTATTACTAAGCCTATGCTGGCTCCTACCGATAATTTTGTTGGCGCAAAATGATACGATTCTCTCAGACGATTTATACTACGACGGAAAAGAATTATACTACGACGGAAACTATCAAGCAGCACTCGAAAAACTTAAACTCGCTTTAGCCTTACGGCGAAAAATTTATGGAGAGGAGCACGTACAAGTAGAGAAAGCCTATCAGCGCTTAGGTAAGGTTTATATGAAGTTGAGAAATCACGCGCCCGCTTTAGCAGCACTAGAACGAGCTTTAGCTATCGCGCAAAAAATAGAAGCGCCCGATAGTGAAGCCGTGACGGATTTATACATCTTACTTGGAAATACTTACAGTCAGATGTTCGATCCCGAAAAATCAAACCGCTACTACGAAAAAGCCATTGCCATTTTTACCGAAAAATACGGTCCGCAAAGTTCAGAGATCGGAGATATGTACATGAACCAAGGTCTGAATAGTCTGAAAGTACGTAACTATCGAAATGCGGATCAAAACTTTCAAAGGGCTTTTGATTGTTTTCAAAAATCTTCAAAGCCGAAGAGTAAAGAGATGTACCGAATCTATAGTAACTATGCTTTGCTATTTACTAGGCGGGGAGAGTACGAGCAAGCATTGGCTTATACTAAGCAAGCACTTGAAATCAAACTTTTACATTACGACAGTTTACATCCGAGTGTTGCTAAATATTACATGAACTTAGGAACGATTTACGAAAACCAAGGTAACTACGAAGCAGCATTAGTGAATAAAAAAAAGAGCTTGGCTATTGATCTAAAAGCCTTGGGAGAACTACATCCAGAAACGGCAGGGAACTACGGAGAACTAGCGGATGTATACGCTAGGATGAATCAATTGGATACGGCTTTGGTTTTATTTCAAAAATCAATCGCTATTCAAGAGCAAACGATGGACCCCACACATACTTATGTACTTGCTGGATATTTTGAAATGGCTTCCATTTATGAAGATCAAAAAAACTACGACGAAGCACTCAAAAGCTATCGCCTCGTGCTGACGCGTGCGCAGCAGCGATCTTATCTGCCACGACCATTAATGGCAGATACTTATCGACGAATAGCTAGGGTTTATCTCCAACAAGAAAAATTCTCCAAAGCACTATTGACCATCGACGAAGGATTACAAATGATTGCACCAGATTTTAAAATGGATCCTTCAAATCACTATCTTAATCCTAGTTTAGCACAAATTAAACTTTCGACGAGAGGCTTCAATTTGCTACGCGCCAAAGCTAAAATTTTACAAACTAAATTTGAACGCTATGAGCAAAGTTCCGACCTCAAACAAGCCTTGCAAACTTCTGAGTTGGCCATCCAGTTGATTGATAATCTTAAGCAAGGCTATCAATCTTCGGATGCAAAGAAATACCTGAATTATCGCACGGCAAAGGTCTACGAAGCAGCCGTTGAACAAGCTTTTGCGATGTATCGTTTGACAAACGATGGTAGCTTTCTGTACAAAGCCTTTCAATTTTCAGAAAAGAGTAAAGCGAGTATTCTTTGGCAAACAGTTAATGATGCTTACGCGCTCGAACGCTCAAGTATTCCGACTGAAAAACTGAAAACGATGAAAGCACTCGAGCAAAAAATTAGCGCGCTCGAACAAGAAAGTCAGACGGGAGATTCGGCTGCTTCGCTACAAGAAATTTTAAAACTTAAAGGGGAATATCGCAATCTGATTAAGAGCTTAGAAAAAGAAAATCCTCAGTACTACGAATTGAAGTATGCAACTACTGCCCTTCCCTTGAAAACCTTACAAGCAAAAATACCTACGGAAGAAACGGCCTTGCTTGAATTCTTTTGTAGCGCACATAAAATTTTTGCGTTTGTCTTATCAAAAAATGATTTACAAGCTTTTGAAATACCAATGCCCGCAGACTTAAATGAAAAAGTATTAGCCCTACGAGGTAAAAATATTGATGCGATCTTGCTACAAGAAAATACGATTAAGCAATACCTTGCGCAACTCACCGATCTCCATGAATTATTGATACAACCACTGCTGCCGGCACTCGCAAAAGCACAAAATTTAATTGTCATTCCACACGGAATTTTTCATTTTTTGTCTTTTGAATCCTTAGCACCTAAAATAGCTAATGCCGACTTTAGGAACTTAAATTACTTAATTAAAAATTATGACTTGCAATATGCATGGTCTGCCGCATTATGGGCTAAAAAATCAAACCTTCGGCCCCGCTCAAAGTATCCTTTTGTGGGGTTTGCACTTGATTTCAAAACGCAAGCCCAAGCTGGATTGCTGACGGCAACTAATTTCCGAGCAAAACTTGAACCGCTCAATAATGCGATTCCCGAAGTAGAAGCGGCCAATGATTATTTTGCGGGTAAAGTCTATACCAATGGATTAGCGACTAAGACGCAGTTTTTGGAAATTGCACCCAAGAGCGAAATTATTCACCTAGCAACCCACGCAATTGCGAATGATAAGTTACCCGCCGAATCTGGTTTACTATTTTCGACATTCGAGCAGGATAGGGATGATTTTTTAAATATTACTGAAATTTATAACTTAAAACTCTCTTCTAAATTGGCCGTCATGAGCGCGTGTAATACTGGATACGGACAATTGGCGGAAGGCGAAGGAGTAATGAGTTTAGGTCGTGCATTTTTATACGCGGGTTGCCAAAGTGTCATCATGAGTTTGTGGCTCGCTAATGATCAATCGACGAGTACCATTATGCAAGATTTTTATAAATATGCTGCACAAGGTTTTTCAAAACATCATGCCCTGAGAAAGGCTAAAATTGCTTACTTAGAAAAAGCAGATGCCTTGACCGCACATCCTTATTTTTGGGCAAATTTAGTAGCTGTTGGTGATATGACTCCGTTGGCAAAGGGACATAGTTCGGGATGGATGGTTGGCTTAGTTGTGATTTTTGTATTGCTAGGTTTTTGGTGGCGAAGTCAGAGAAAAAAAGTCACCTAAGTTTTTATTTATAGGCTCAAAAAAATTCTTGTACAAAACAAGTCCCAAATATCTGCTCAGCTCAAAAAATCTTAGTAAGTTTGTTGGTACTAAAGCAAACACAACGTCGGTGAATCAACAACCATTTTCTTCAAAAATAAAAAAAATTGAAAGTCTTGCCCAAAGCACTAAATGGGCCCGACTGAGCCACGCTCCCTTGCGTTATTTATCCGCTATCTTTTTCAGACAATTGATTTATCCTTATACCAAAAAAGGAAAGCGAACGACCGCGCAGCCATTTTTTGGAGGAGAAATGGAAGTGATCTTGCCAGCAGGAATGGATTTGTATTTATTAGGTGCAAAAGCGCACGATTCTGAAATTCGATTGACTCAATTTTTGACCCAAGTACTTCAGGAAGGTGCTACTTTTTTGGACGTAGGAACGCATTTTGGCTATTATTCTTTGTTGGCAGCTCAATTGGTCGGTCATATGGGAAAAGTAATTGGTGTTGAAGCGTCTACAGCTATTTTTGAACTTTACCAAAGTAACGTCAAAGCCAGCCCACAAATCACAGCTTTTCACCTAGCGGCTACGGCACAAAACGGCGAAATCTCTTTTTATGAATTTCCGATTCTGTATTCTGAATACAATACCCTTCACCCCGAACAATTCGCAGATGCCAATTGGTTGAAAAATAATCCTTATCAAAAGATAGTTGTAGAAGGAAAGCAATTAGACCAATTGCTCGCCGAACAAAAAGCAATTCCCAGTGTCATTAAAATTGATGTAGAAGGTGCAGAATTCGATGTGCTACAAGGTTTAGAAAAAACCTTAACCCAAAATGCACCGCTAATTGCGATGGAATACCTAGCCGAAAATCGCGATAATCGAACGCATCAAGCTGCCGTCAAGTGGCTAGAAAACTTGGGATATCAAACATATCTCATTGGCGCTAATGGAGAAATCATCCAAAAGTCAATTCAAACGATCGAAGCACAACTCCGGGCTGCAAAGCAAGAGTCGGATAATATTGTTTTCAAAAAATCCTCACAGATAACTGCTTAAAAGAATCAAAAAAGCTTACATTTATTAGCATAAAGTCTATTATCCAAGGATGCGAGCAAGCATCTTTTCATGCCTATTGATAAATACTATATAAATTATTCTTGCGCACGCTCTAATCTGAGAGCTTTTCGTTCACAAAAGGTGTCAAGCATTCTTATAAAAATTTACTTAACTCCCTAATCGTTTGAAATGAAAAAAACTATACTACTATTGCTATGGATCAGCATTTGTGCTCAATCCATATTTGCCCAATTCGATTGTAGCGATGGTCGCTTCGATAATACCAGCTACTTTCCGGCATTCACCCTTGACGAAGGAGTGACTTACGGCGAAAATGTACAACCTACTATTTTCAATCCGAATAATATACAAACCCTTAAAATGGATATTTATGAGCCAGATAACGATACAGCTTCCCTACGTCCGCTGATTATCTGGGCATTTGGTGGCGCCTTTGTTGCAGGATCTCGCAAATCACCAGATATTGTAGTACTCGCTACTACTTTTGCGCAGTCCGGTTATGTCTGCGCCTCCATCGACTATAGATTATCTACCAACCTAATTCTTAATGGAAATCCGACAAATGGTTATCGCGCCGTTTTCAAAGCAATGGAGGACATGAAAGCTGCGATTCGTTTTCTCCGAAAAGATATCATAGAGAACGGAAATCCTTATCGGATTCACCCAGACCATATTTACGTCGGTGGCGTATCCGCGGGGGCTTTTACGGCTTTGCACACGGCTTATCTGGATGAGGATTCTGAAATTCCAACCGAAATAGCCGATGAAGTTGCTAATAATGGTGGTTTGGAAGGCTTGAGTGGAACCCCAGGGTATTCTTCTGAGGTCAACGGTGTCATTAATCTTTGCGGCGCATTAGGCGATACGACTTATATGCAAATGGGCGACGTACCACTCGTAAGTATGCACGGTACGGAAGATGAAACGGTTCCTTACGGTTCTGATATAATTGACCTGTTGAACATTAATTTGCCCGTTGACGGAAGTGCCTCAATCCACGAACGGGGTCTTAATCTAGGACTCAATTCTGAATTTTATACTTGGCAAAATGCAGGACACACTCCTTTTGTTAGTTCTCCCGCTTATATGGATACGACGATTCGCTTTGTTAAAGATTTCATGCTGGATTTAGTTTGTGATTTCAATACGGTGAGTGTAGTAGAAAAATCTTCCAGCGCTTGGCAATTGCAAGTAAATCCTAATCCTGCTGACGAAGGGTTTATGGTTTCAATGAGCAATGCACCAAGCGGAACAAGGTGGACTTATGAACTTTTAAACTTGAATGGACAAGTGTTACGTCAGTACCAAAGCGAAGATTCGAGCTTTTACGTGGCAAGAGAAAATTTGAGTGCTGGCTTGTATCTACTTAGTGTACGTAGCCCAGAAGAACAAGTTGTACGCAAAGTAGTTTTTCGCTAAGTCGGAATAGCTAAGAAATTAGTCGCCATAAAACATAAAAATAGCTAATACATTTCCTCAGAAACGTATTAGCTATTTTTAAATAAATTCAAGCAGGAAAATAGGCTGATTAGCCCATTTCAGAAACAACTTCCGTTACTTCTGGTACCATTCTCTTCAACATACCTTCGATACCTGACTTCAAGGTCACCGTAGAAGAAGGACAACCACTACAAGCACCTTGTAAAATCACCGTTACAATGCCTTTGTCGAAAGACTTAAATTCAATGTTACCACCATCCATTTCTACGGCTGGCTTAACGTAGGTCTCAATCAGTTCTTTGATTTTCTTAACAATCTCTGCTTCCTCTCCACTGTATTGGTAGCCAACGTCGTTCTCCGCACTCAATTTTTCCATTGCTTCCGCAAAGCCATCGTTAAGGATAGGTTTTGCATCTTCGATGTATTTTTTGATAAACTCTTTAGCTTGCAACATAACGGTTTCCCACTTATAGTTGAACTCTTTCGTTAGGGTTACAAAATTATTGCAGATGTAAACGCCCTTTACGTAAGGCAATTCAAATAGCGCTGTTGCTAAAGGTGACCATTCTTTCGCTAGGTCTTCTTCTCGAAAATCGGCGGTACCTTTATATAACATTCGATTCGTAACGAATTTTAAGGTTTCCGGATTTGGAGTTTGCTCCGTGTAGAGCATTACTGGACTTTTTGTTGCAGTATCCATATGATTCAACTTTAAATAAATGCTTAAAATTTAGGTCATCAATCTTATCGTATTGATGATACATTTGAGCAACTGGTTCACGATAAAATAATTCGGATAGCTACTCATCTACAAAAATAACACAAAAATCAATGCAATGTTTCGATAAACTACTTTAATTTAGACTAAATATGTTTAACGTAAGTGCTAGTTATCTTTTTTTGTGGGAAATATTAGCCATATAACTCGTAATGAACCTGCGTTTTATCATAGCCTAGCTTTAGAATTAAATTTTCAACGGCTTCATCAATCATATTGCTCCAACCACAAAGGTAAAAGTCAAGATCAGGGCGTACCGTTTCATATTGATTCAAGTAAATCTGATGCACATAGCCAGCGTGAATTTTCCAAGCAGAAGAGGGAAGTGCAACTGCTGGCGCGCGAGAAAGGGCAACATCGTATTGAAAACCTTCGATCTTTGTCAGCAGCGTTTCAAATTCTTGTCGATACAAAATCCCTTCTTCGAAACGTGTTCCAAAGATTAAATGAATATTTCGGTAGGCTTTCTTTTTTTGATACAAATCCCAAATCATACTGCGGAATGGCGCCACACCAGTACCCGTACAGATGAAAACGAGATCTTTTTCTACTTTTTCAGGTAAAACAAACCCACCAGAAGGACCTTTGAACCGAATCGTGTCGCCTAGTTTCAGGGTGTCAAATAAATAAGTACTACCCAAGCCTCCTTCTAATTTCACAATACAAAACTCTAGCTCGTTTGTCGCGTCGGGCGCATTAGCAATGGAATAACTCCTCCAACGCTTCAATCTTTTTTCGTGGATCGGTAAATCCATCGTTACAAACTGTCCCGCTTTGAAGCTAATCTTTTCCGTTTCCGGCAAGCTTACCCAAAAACGTTTGGTCGTAGAAGATACCGCTTCGATTTTGGTGACCGTGCTATCATACCATTTCCAAGCCATAAGAATCTTTAGTTTAAAATCATATCATTATAAGATAAAACAGTCTCGAAGCCTTTCTGTTTAAAGTAACTAAGTGTTTCGGATGGAGATTCCTCGCTCGTCGCCAAGACAAAATCTCCGCCCCAAGCGCCCAAAGATTTTATTACACCAGGATAATCCGCGAAGTATAAATCTTGTGCACGCGGTAAAGACAATACCTTCGCAAGCAACATCTCGTGTTCCAATAAGCCCGCGGCAAAATCACTCAAACTTGCTGCCTTGGAAATGCGTTGAGTCAAATCGCTAACCTGCTGAATCAAGCCTTGGTCTCCACGAAAATTCTTTTTGTAATGTGCAATGCCCGCTCGGCTATCTTGCTTTTTATTTAAATAAACAAAGTACAATTGCTTCCGAAAATCGGGTGAAAAAGGAATGCTGTTCGCAAAGCCACGATCTTTGGATTTGAAATAATAAATCGGTCCTGTAGCTCCCGCACAAGCGATATCGTAGCCAGAACCACCCATCGTTTCAAAGAGCAAGTGATAAGGATTAACTTCCGCCCATTGTGCCAAATTGTGCAATAAGGTAGAGCTAGTTCCAAGTCCCCACCGACGTGGAAAGCTAAGCCTCGTTGTCCAGTGCAAACCATTGGTAAACAGCGTTGGCTTTATTCCTTGAAGATATTGTAGTATTTGTTGTAGTCGCAAGGCTGTTGGCTGGTCGGAAGTCGTTAAAATGCGGAGGGACAAATCAAATCGTACCTCAAACCAAATTCGTTCTTGGTCGTCATAACTTTTCCAATAATGGGTTCCCTGCGTCGTATCATCAACGACGAGTTGTTGTCCGCGTTGGCAAGGAAGCGCAAGCGCGAGCGCACCGTCTAGGACAAAATATTCTCCAGTGAGCAATAATTTGCCATTGGCATAAAAAGATTGTTTACTACTGATGAGTTTTTTTTTAATAAAAGCTTAAACAAATAACCGATAGGTTTATTAATAGCGATGAAGTTATCCTAAACTCGTTCCTTCTTTAAATCTTGTTGCGCCAAAAATTCTCTTACAGCCGTAAAGGAAACCGCTCTATCCGTAAAGTAAAGTTTGGCCGCAATGATATTTTCTTGACTAGCTTCCAAGTGGTTGAGGATATTCATCAAGTGCATTTTCATGTGTCCTTTCTGAATACCCGTAGTAACTAAAGATCGCAGCGCCGCAAAATTTTGTGCAAGCCCCGCCGTAGCAATGATCATCATCAATTCCTCTGCGCTAGGATTTCCCAACAACTCCAAAGAACGTTTCGCGATGGGATGCAATTTGGTCAAACCGCCCACGGTACCCAAGGCAATGGGTAAGTCCATCCAAAATTTGAAAACACCATTTTCAAGACTGCAATTGGTTAGGCTACGATACTGTCCGTCGCGCGCCGCATAAGTATGCCCACAAGCTTCAATGGCTCGAAAATCATTGGCGGTCGCCAAAGCTACCGCGTCGATCCCATTGAAAATTCCTTTATTGTGGGTCGTCGCCCGATTCGTATCAATGTGTGCAATGCGCACGGCTTTGTAGAATTTATGAGCAAAAGTAGTCGCATCCATATTTTCTGGAAAAACGCCCAAATCGCTGATGGGACAAGATACTTCGGTGCGGACAATACATTCTGGCGTATAGTTCGATAAAATCGCCATGATGATGGTAATTTCCTTTTCGCTACCTTGGAAATCGGGATGATGTTCAACAAAATCTTTAAGGCTGCTGCCAAAAACTTCCAAGACGGAGTTGATGAAATTAGCGCCCATAGAATCACAAGTCTCGAAATTAGCCCATATTTGATAGTAATTTTCCTCTTGGTCTGTTAAATCCCGTAACTGAATGTCGTAGATGCCTCCACCGCGACTATACATATTTTTTGTGATCAAAGATACGTCAGCTAACAAGCGTTCTTTGAGCGATTCGAATACTGCTTGTAATTTAGTAAAATCTCCCTCCCAACTGAAGTGAACCTGTCCTACTTTTTTGGTAGAAATAACTTTAGCCTTAAATCCTCCCCGCGTAGCCCAAAACTTGGCAGCACTTGCTGCTGCGGCAACCACCGAACTTTCTTCGATCACCATCGGAATACAGTACGTCTGCTGATTGATCGTAAAGTTGGGCGCAACACCGTAAGGCAAATAATAATTGCTAATAGTATTTTCGCTAAAACCATCAAAAATGCGCTGCTGATCTTCGTTTCTATGCCAAAAGCTCATGAGCTCTCTCGCGACCGTTTCAGGATCTTTGAAAAAGTTTTCAACGATCCAACGAAGTTTCTTTCGTTTAGACATTTTTGAAAATCCAGAAATAGATTTCTTCATTACGATTTTAATTTATGAAGTTGTTTTTTAACAACTTTTATGCTCGGATTTGGCACAAGGCGTTGATCACAAACTATTTTTTTACCCGCAAAAATTGCTGAGCCAATGCAAGACCCTGCTTTTGCGAATCAATATACTGATATAGGGGTTCGTATCCTTCTCTGGCGTATTTTAAAAAGCTTGACGCTTGACCGTATACAGAAGAAAGAGCTAATTTATTAATTAAATAGTAACCGTCCAAAAAGTTCTTGATTCCTCCCGAAATAATTACCTCTTTGCAACGCATTTTATCCCCCAGTTCGACTTTAATACGATTACTAAACTCAACCATCTCATCCGCACTGTGACCAACGTAGGCTAACTGCTGAAAAATTTGTTGCTTCAACGGATCACTTCTGAGGAGCTCCAGTTTGGCAAAATTAGTTCCACCATTTGCCGCAAATTCAACGGCTGCGAGTGGTAACTGATATAGTGCCTTCAAGCTTTCATATCCCATTCCCTGTCCAACTTCTTTTACAATCAATGGCACATCTACCGCATCTAAAACGCGTCGAATAGTATCCAAGGGCGCACGGGCAAAACGATCTCCTTCCGGTTGTAACCATTCCTGAAAGGGATTAATATGGATAACCAAGCCATCCGCCTGCAATTTATCAACAAGTCGATCAATTAAAATTAAGTTATTACTATCAATTAACTGTTCAATTTGTGCAATTCCCAAATTGGCAAATAATAACTGTTCCTCCCCTAAGATCGACCGTACATCAAAGTCTGCCAGATATTCATCATCAAATAGCAAACTTCGACAAGAGCCTAAACCCATTCCCATACCAAAGTCTTTGCAGGCTCTTGCGAGATTCCGATTAATTGTACGAGCTAAACTCGTACCACCAGTCATACTAGATACCCACAAAGGTAAACGCATTTTTTTGCCTAAAAAATTTAGATCGAGGGAATCACTAGTAGTTGGATGTGCAGCAAGTACAGGCTCATAATAGAATCGCTGATCCAACTGATTATGATTAATCTGAGACTGAAAAGCCAATTCTATGTGATCCCTTTTTCTAGCATCTGCCGTAGGGTCATCAACGGCACTCGAGCTGGTGCTGTTGTCTATTTCTTTATTCATGATTTTTACAATTAAGCCTGTAAAATGTTTTGAAAGAAGTTTTTCGATTACTTCTTTCCTCTTTACTGGGGGGCATGAGTAGAAAATAAATAAAATATGAATACACTATTTTTTTTCTAACTAAGAAACAGCAAGGAGGATTAAATAGTTTACAACCCTCATTAACCAGAATTGTTTGCAAAGGAAACAAAATACGGCATTTTTTGTGAAAATTTACGGCCTTTAGAGCTACTTAGTGGCTAATACGATCTTTTCAAACGGTAGAAATGCCCGCTAAAAATGAAGCCCAAAAGAGAACTATTTTCAAAATAGTGCGAAAATTTAACTGTTTTTCAAGGGTTTACGAAACGCCTTCTTCTTTTTTTATCAAAAAAAACTTGTTTTTTGATAAATTAAATTTTACCTTTGCAGCCGCATTTAATTCAGTCGAAAAGCTTAATAAGTTTCTCACTTGATTAAGCGAAATTATTTCATAGAGGACGGACACTGAAGTCATTATTTCAAAGCTTAAGTTTACGTTCAAATAAAATTGTAGTAATTGTGGATACATTAAGTTATAGAACGAAATCAGCCAAAAGCGAAGAAGTAGAAAGAAAATGGTACATATTAGATGCAGAAAATCTAATCGTAGGTCGAATGTCTTCTAAAGTTGCAACCGTATTACGGGGCAAGCACAAGCCATCTTACACTCCTCACGTAGATACTGGAGATAATGTGATTATTATCAATGCTGATAAAGCCCGCTTCACTGGAGCAAAATGGGACGACAAAGTATACTTAAGATACTCTGGTTACCCAGGTGGACAAAAGAGCATCACGGCAAAAGAATTGAATAAGAAAAAACCATTTGCCGTTTTAGAGACAGCGATCAAAGGAATGTTACCTAAGAATAAACTAGGTAGAGCGATGTTCAAAAAACTTTTTGTGTATGCCGGAGCAGAACACCCGCACGCAGCACAAAAGCCAGAAGAATTCAAGTTTTAATACTTTAAGAAAAAAGAAATAATTCATCAATATGGAAATGATAAATGCAACAGGTAGAAGAAAAGCGGCAGTCGCTAGAGTCTATCTGACCAAAGGAGATGGAAAGATTGTGGTAAACGGAAAAGACTACAAAGACTATTTCCCCCAAACTCACGTACAAGCTAACCTAACTGATCCTTTCGCTACTGTTGAAGCTGAAAATATCTACGACCTTAAGGTCAATGTATATGGAGGTGGCTTCAAAGGACAATCTGAAGCGATTCGAATGGCAATCGCTCGAGCACTCGTCAAACTCAACGAAGAGTTTAGATCACCGTTGAAATCTCGGAAATTTCTTACGAGAGATGCACGGGTTGTTGAACGTAAAAAATACGGTCGACCAAAGGCGAGAAAAAGCTTCCAGTTCAGCAAGCGTTAATATTTTTTGGGAATTACTGGAGAAGTTATTTTCCATCCAATTCCCGATTATTTTGATCAGAGTTTAAAATTAATAAAAATGAAAAAACCTACCTATAAAGAACTTTTGGACGCAGGTGTTCATTTTGGGCATCAAAGAAAAAAATGGAATCCTAAAATGCAGCCTTATATTTTTAAGGAACTTAAAGGAATTCACATCATCGACCTTAACCGAACCTTAGATTGTTTGGAAGATGCCGGGAACGCAATGCGACAAATTGCTAAGTCAGGTAAGAAAATATTATTTGTAGCGACAAAGAAGCAAGCGAGATTAATCGTTGCAGAAGCTGCAAGAAGTGTAGGAATGCCTTTCGTAACGGAACGTTGGTTGGGAGGTATGATGACCAACTTTTCAACGATCCGAAAGTCTATCAAAAAGATGAATAACATCGATCGGATGTTAGCAGATGGTAGCTTGACAAGTGTGACGAAGAAGGAGCGCTTAACCTTAACGCGAGCAAGAAACAAACTGGAAAAAGTACTAGGTGGTATCGCTAACTTAAATCGATTACCTGCTGCAGTATTTATCGTTGATATTCACCACGAGCATATTGCTCTAGCAGAAGCACACAAATTAGGTATGCGTACGATTGGAGTTGTAGATACGAATTCTGATCCAACTTTGGTTGATCACGCAATTCCTGCCAATGATGACGCTTCTAAATCCATTCAAGCCATCACAAATTATATGCTTGAAGCAATCAACGCTGGATTAAAAGATCGTAAATCATCACAGCAAAAAACGGAGAAGGAAGAAACGGCTAGTAAATAGTCAAGCTTTAGCCTCCTCTAATTTAAAATTCTTACTGAAGTTGCCCAAGGTTCTATAAGAACGCAAGCATCAGATATTTTTATTTAAATCTGCCTTTGAAAAGCTAGATAAAGAATAAAAAAATCAAATCGTAAACATTTTTGGAGTTCGTTAAACAACTTCACTATCATAAAAAAGTATAAAAAATGAGCACAGTAAAAATTTCTGCAGCTGATGTGAAAAAATTGAGAGATCAGACCGGAGCTGGTATGATGGATTGCAAAAAAGCTTTGTCGGAAGCAGATGGTGACTTCCAAAAAGCAATCGAAGTATTGCGTAAGAAAGGTCAAAAACTTTCCGCTAAGCGTGCAGATCGACAAGCAAAAGAAGGAGTAGTCATTGCGCTCACTTCAGGAAATAGAAATAATGGTGTTTTACTTCGATTAAGTAGTGAAACAGATTTCGTCGCAAAGAATGAAGATTTTATTAATCTTGCTAAGTCTTTTGCAGAAATCGCATTGAAAAATCTTCCTGATACAACTGAGGCTTTACTCGAATTACCTTTCGATAGTTCAATGTCTGTAGGAGATAAAGTAACGGAGCAAGTGGGAGTTATTGGCGAAAAAATCGAAATCGCGCAGTACGAAAAATTGGTTACTGCCGCTGGAGAAGGTCAAGTTATTCCTTACATCCACATGGGATACCGTGCGGGCGTAATCGTAGCGCTTAACCTCGAAGGTCCTCAATTTATTGAGCCAGGTAAAGACGTAGCCATGCAAGTAGCAGCAATGCGCCCAATTGCACTCGATAAAGATGGTGTAGACGAATCTGTCGTCGCAAAGGAAATCGAAATTGGAAAAGAAATCGCAATCAAGGAAGGTAAGCCAGAAGCAATTATTGAAAAAATTGCAATGGGTAAACTTAATAAATTCTTCAAAGAAAATACCTTACTAAATCAAGCTTTCGTTAAAGATGGCAAGATGTCCGTAGGAGATTATCTCAAAAGTATTGATCCTAAACTTACGATCACCGACTTTAAACACGTTGAATTAGGCTAAAAAAAAAGCGAATTAAGATTTTTCTTAATTCGCTTTTTTTTTATTTCGTACCAAGAACCTTTTCTTTTAATCAATCAAGGCATTACCTTTGCAGTTACACCTTTGTATTTGTAATATAAACGTCTTTTAATACCCAAATCATGACACCTCGATATAAAAGAGTTTTACTCAAACTGAGTGGAGAATCGCTGATGGGAGATCAAAACTATGGCATCTCTCCTAATATGCTTACTTACTATGCAACCCAGATCAAAGCTTTACAGAAAGTTGGGGTGGAAGTAGCTGTAGTCATCGGAGGAGGAAATATATTCAGAGGCTTACAAGCCAAAGAATCTGGTATCGAACGAGTACAGGGAGATTACATGGGGATGCTCGCCACTGTGATCAACGGAATGGCCTTACAGAGTGCTTTAGAATCTCACGGGGTATATACTAGACTCATCAGCGCGGTAGAAATGAAAGCCATTGCGGAACCTTATATCCGCCGTCGCGCGATCCGTCACCTAGAGAAAGGAAGAGTAGTAATTTTTGGTGCAGGTATCGGTAGTCCTTACTTTACGACAGATTCCGCCGCTGCACTTCGTGCTAATGAAGTTTCTGCCGACGTTATCTTAAAAGGTACAAGAGTAGATGGTATTTATAGCGCCGATCCAGAAAAAGATCCTAGTGCAACCAAGTTCGATAAATTGTCGTTCGCACAAGTAATCAGCATGGGGTTAAGTGTAATGGATATGACCGCTTTCACCATCTGTCAAGAAAATAATCTACCAATCGTTGTTTTTGATATCAATAGACGAGAAAATTTGATGGAAATCATCGAAGGCAAAATGGTTGGAACGCTAGTGACCGTATAGTTATTTATCCAAAATCAGGCGCCAAGACAAAATTTTTTCACCATTAAACGGTGTAAAAGATAATGCAAGTTAATCAGTGATTTCTTTGTCTTGATACTTAAGGTCGAGGAAAGGCAATAAGCACCAATGTTTATTGCCTTTTTTTTAACAAACATCAAAGGTCTCTTCAATATCAAAAAATGAAAGCATGAAAAAAGTTATCTACTGCTGCTCACTTCTTGGTTACTTACTGTGTCAAGCACAAGTCTTTCTTGCGCAAGAGAAAGTTTCGATTGTAGGAACTAACTTAAAAATAAGCTTGACCCAAGCGTATACTTTAAACGCCAACGCTGCGATGGTCTCCAGCCCCAAGGATGAAATTATATTCATGGAAATGGCAGGCGTCAATTACCAGGAGCAAATGAAAGACTTTGAAAATATTGAAGTCCAATACGCTGAAAAAGGAATTCAACTTCAACAAAAACGCAACGGAAAAATCAATACGTATGATGCAATCCTAATGAGTTTTGAAACCCAACCGGATATGTATCAAGTTTTTTTTGGGAACGAAAATTTTTGTGCAATGGCAACCGTCGTTGCAAAGGATACAACGAGCACATTGGATGAATCTGCCATATACTCAATGCTGAATACGATTGAGTATGAAAACAATCCAGGAGCGGCGCTTGATCAGCACGCTAATTTCGTTGTCAAAGCCCACGATGAGCCTTGGGAGTTTATGAACTATACGGGGAATATGTTTTTTTATGAAAATAAGCGCTCCGAAGAAGGACTCTTAGTGATGCAATTGCCAGTAGAAACATTATTGCTCGGTACGGAAGCAGATCTAGCGCACGAATTTGTCAATAAAATGAAAGCCAAAATGCCTGCGCTAAAGCTGATCGCAGATGAGGCGTGGCAAGCAAAAAATGTGAAGGGACACCGAATCTTATTGGATACCGGCGAGGATGGACAAGGAAATTTAGGCCTACTCTATTTATTCGTTTTTCAAGGTGAAAAGTCAGCCTTTGTTTTTCAAGGTATGGGAAAGAAAAACGACGTAGCTACAAAAGAAAGGTTTAGCAAGTTTCTCAACCACTTATCACAAAAGGAATAGGAGGCTTTTGGCTAAGAACTGGCCATCGCAATCGTCACCATACTAATCTTTACGTCGTTCGCTTCTTGCAGAACTAAGGCACAAGCTTCTAAGGTCGCTCCTGTGGTCAACACATCGTCTACCAATAAAATATGCTTTCCGCGAATGGCAGCTTGATCAACTAAGTGAAAAGCTTGTCGGACATTTTCAAAGCGATCCATTCTATTTTTTTGCGTTTGGGTTGCCGTCATTTCTTTCCGAATTAAAATATCGCTGGTCCATGGCTTTTGCATCGTATCGGATAAACCGTGGACGATGAGTTCACTTTGGTTAAACCCGCGCAGTCGCTTTTTCTTAGGATGCAGTGGAACGGGCACAATGAGGTCAACCGTAGAAAAAACGGGTGATTGCAACAAATGTCGACCATACAATTCCCCTAATTTGTAGCCCAATTTGGTTTTACCCTTATACTTGAGCTGATGAATTAACGCTTGAGTGCGCCCTCCTTTGGTGAAATGATACAACGCAGCACCAGCCTGTAGCTTAACTCTGCCCCAAAATTTTTCAGTAAAACTATTCTCTGGTTCTAAATGGAAATTTGTTTTTGGTAAGAAAAACTGACAGCGAATACAGATGAAATGTTCACTTGGAGGAGCTTGCTGCTGACAAGCTAGGCAAAGTCTTGGAAAGAATAAGCTAAAGAAATGCTCACAAAGTTGAAAAAGGGCTTTCATTTTAAAGTAGTATGTTTACACAAAGGTAAGCATTCCTATCTAAAAATAAAATCGCGTATTTTTTAAACAACTTCATTAAGTAACAAGAAAAAGCGGCGTACAGGAGTGTCGCATAAGAAAATAAAGATAATCGAAACAAAGAGCAAAAAAAGACGCCTGTCCTGGGTAGGACAGACGTATCAAAACAAAACGAAAAACCAACTTTAAACAAGTTTTTTAGATATCTTTATTTAGTTTTTTTCACTAGCTTTTATATTATAACTAACCAAAATTAGTAAGCTTTTGTTTCGTGACAAATGTTAAGAAATTCCTAAAATTTTAAGTATTCGTCACTACAGTGTCATTTACTAGCCCGCTTTCAGTCGAACGGGTATTTCTTTTACTTCACCATTCCGATTTACCGTCAAGGTAATGGTTTGTCCTACCGTTGCTCTCCCAATCAATTCTTGTAATTGAGGAACAGACTTGACCTCTTTTCGATCTACCTTAATGATTACATCTTTTGGTAAAACGCCGGCGTATTGAGCAGAGCCACCATCCATCAGACTTTGAACAACGATTCCTTGTGTAATATTAATTCCCAAGTCCATTGCTAATTCGTTGTCTAACTCTTGAATATCAATTCCTAAGAATGCACGTTGGAAAGAACCAAATTTGATAATATCATTTGCAATTTTGGTCATCAAATTGACTGGAATTGCGAAAGAGTACCCTGAAAAATATCCAGTACGACTTGCAATGGCAGTATTGATGCCTAACAATCTTCCTTGCGCATCTACGAGTGCTCCACCGCTATTACCAGGATTAACCGCAGCATCCGTCTGAATGAAGGACTCAATTGCTCTACGATCCTGATTACCAATGATATTAATACTACGTCCTTTAGCACTGATGATTCCTGCCGTTACCGTAGAATTTAATTCCAAAGGATTTCCTACGGCTAAGACCCATTGCCCTACTTTTGCTTGGTCAGAATCAGCATAGTCCAATACAGGTAAATCATTAGCATCGATTTTTATAACCGCTAAATCTGCTTGCGGATAAGTTCCTACGAGTTTGGCTGCGTAAGCACGATTATCAAAAAGAGTAACTTCAAATTCGTCGGCAAACTCTACGACGTGATTATTGGTAACAATATATCCATCTGCCGAAATAATTACACCGGAGCCAATGCCTTTCTTTTGATCAGGTCCAAATAAAGGGCTATCTCCAAAAAAGTCACCAAATGGATTATTGCTTCTTTCTTTTTGCTTGCGCTTATTCGCTAGTTTCGTACTCTCCCCCGCTTCAATATGTACAACCACCGGCATTACTTTTTCTGCTGCCGAAGAAAAATCGAACGGGACAGCGTTTGCTCTAGGAGCAGCGTTAAGGTTTTGAGTAACAATTTGAGCGGAAGGCTCAAGGGTAGGCATTGAGTTATCAGTTGCAGTTGTCATAAATTGTAATCCCCCTAAGGTAATGAGACCGCCAATTATTCCTGCTATAACTAAAGAAAACAAGTTTTTCATAATGGATTACTTTTTCTTTTTGATGTGGTAAAGATGAAAAATAAACGCCGCTTACGATACATTGTTACTGGTAATAGCTATTTTAACAAGACCTTAACAGCGGGAGAAATCGTAGCGCCACAATTTATATTTTTATAAATAAGAAGATGTCTTTAGATTGAGTCTAACTTCGGCGCAAAAGGTTTCTCTAAAGAGCGATATATTTTATATGAGGAGCAAATTTGTTGATTTTTAGAATTTCTTGACAATTGCATAAAAATTGATGTATCTTGCTAATAGCTTCAAATCTTGCCATTGTAACCTATTAGGCTACGATTAGAATGGATTTATCAACGTCTAAAATAAGAAATACAAGCCCACTTGAGTGATACGATTACGCGCAAGCGCGTAATTTTAATTACAAATCCGCCTCAATAATGGCAGTTCTTGGGACTAGAATAGTAAATGGCTAAAAATTTGCCTAGCTTTAATTAATAACGAATATTTGACTACAAAAGTTCTTTTCTCTTGAAGAAAGACCCATTGAATATGAAAAAAATAATTCAGGAAGACGTTGACATTGAACTGTTACTACGCCCTGAATCACCTATGGAGAAGGCGATCTTAGAAGATCCGGACTTCCAGAAAGGACTTTTTTGGGGAAAACCTAGATTTGGTCATCCCGAAGGTCAAATCATTTATCATATTCAAGAAGTATTCGAAAACGTTGATCGGATGAACCAATCACCGAGCGTCCGGGCCAAACTGCGTTTAATTACCCTTATCCACGATACCTTCAAATATTTAGAAGACAAAAGCACGCACCCTAGAGATTGGTCGAAGCACCATGCCGTGTATGCGCGTAGATTCTTCGAAAAATTTACGGACGACGAAAGTCTGCTAAAAATTGTAGAATTGCATGATGAAGCTTACTACGCGTGGCGCATGAAGTATATTTATCAAGATTTTGAAGGAAGTAAATTACGTCTTGATAATTTATTGAAAGAAATTGGTGATGACATCCAGTTGTATTATCTTTTCTTTAAATGTGATACTTGCACGGGTGATAAAAACCAAGCTCCTATGAAATGGTTTGAGCGAACCATTAAAGGCATTGAACTTGTTAGTCTCTAGTTTATTGCGGAGCTTGTAGCGCTAATTTTCCTTCCGAAGAATATCAGATTTTTCTAAAAAAACTCCTTTGGTACAATTTCATTAAGATACTTTCTTTCATTTTTCTTGAGTTTATTAGTTTTAAGTATTTGATTATCAATTACTTGAAAGTAAATTAGGTTTTAGCTAGACTAATTTTTTTTAAAAAAAAGATTAGAAAGAAACTTTTTCGACTGGAATAAGGTTCATGAAGATAGAAGTAATCACTTTTGCTGGCTTTAGGAGCATATTACGATCCAAGGGTCATTTCAAATTTAATTTTTATCTTTATGATCTTGATGAAAAACGACGAACTAACGAAACAGCACTACGATCGGGTCTTTGAGCAAGAATTACTTCCTCATGCAGATGCGCTATATAACTTTGCCTTTCACCTTACCTACAGTGAGGATGATGCGAATGATTTAGTGCAAGAGGCTTACATGAAAGCTTTCAGATTCATTGACAAGTACATTGAAGGAACAAATGCGAAAGCATGGTTATTCAAGATTTTGAAAAATGCCTTTATCAACGAATATCGAAAGAAAGTTAAGCAGCCTACCAAGGTTGATTTTGAAGATATTGTAAGTTATCACGATGAAGACAAGCAACAATCTAGCTATCAGGATTTGCGGGAAGAAATCTACAAAAATATCATGGGCGACGAAGTAACCAATGCGGTCAACTCTTTGGGTCTAGACTTCAGAACGGTAATTTTGCTTTGCGATATTGAAGGATTTTCTTACTAAGAGATTGCTAAGATTATTGATATTCCAATCGGTACGGTACGGTCTAGACTTCACCGTGCTCGGAATATGTTGAAAACAAAATTACGACAATACGCTGGGTCACTAGGTTATGGTGACGAAGAAAAATAAAATGCTTGCTGTAGACAAAGCCATTGGTTTTGCTTCAGAAAAGTTATACTTTATTTATTATACTTTTTAAATCAGTACTACTTAGTAAACTCAGACTTTAGAAAAATAGCATCAAGCAGTTCTTACAAGAACTGTTTGATGCCTTAGTAAACAGAGCATGTTCAACCAATTCAAAATATCGACTATACCTCAAAAGACTCCTAGGTTTAACACCTTTGGCGTAAATTTTGTGCGATCGAGTTTTGAGTCTTGCACGCTCCGTAGCATTCTAAGCTAGAGCATTTTAAGCAGTCCTTAAATTCAAATAAATGGGAGATCAAACAAATTATCAAGCGCTCGTTAGCAAAGTCAACATGTACTTAGACAACGAACTCAACAAAGAGGCAGAAAGAGAATTGCTTCGAGAAATTAAACTGAACCCTTCCTATTTGGAAGTTCTAGGAAGAGAAAAAAACTTCAGAGAATTTATTAAAAGTCGTGTCCATCGCCGCAAAGTATCACCCGCCCTCATCCAATCGATAAAAGATAAAATCCGTATCACTTCGTAAGTCCGTTATCATCGCTCACCCAAGGTTTAGTTGCATCTAAGGTCGCTCATTCAAAGTAAGCGTTCCAAGCCCTGCATAAGTTATCTAAAAAGCTATTGAAAATAAAACGAATTGTTAAGTTTGTAAACTAGCAATTGAGTAAGCCTGCAACATAGTTACTCGAGGAGCGAATGGGAGATAATAATGTAATAGATTGTACGTAAATCTGAAGTAGTCGTCAAACTAATACACTTTTCCCCTTGCATCCACCAATAATGGATTAAGTACTTGATCGCCTTCTGCCCAAAAAAGCATATTGGCTAAGTTGACAACGGCGCAAGCGTGGTTGGGGATGATGCGTAATTTATCACCTACTTTTAAGACTATATCCGTCGTTCTAGCTACGAAACCATGTTCTTCGGATAATTTTTCGATGATCAAGGCTTGCTTCTTTTGACCAAATTTATCGAGTGGATAAGCAACACCAAATCCTTGGATTTTTGTACTACCATGGCCACCTGTATCAGAACTTAATACTTTTGAGCCGGCATCAATGATGTAGTATTTTGCGTTGACACTCACGATGGTAGCAAGTATCGTCAACGCAATATTTTTGCGTTTGATTAATTTTAAACGAAGTGGCGTACGATCCATGAAAACGTAATTGCCAGGTCGAATTTCGGTAATTCCCGCGTAGGATTTGGCCGCGAGCACCGTCGGAGTAGCCCCTACAGAAATTTCCTTTACCTTTATTTTTTGTGCGCGTAGTTTTTGCTTTAAAAAGCGAAGGATATCCAACTCTCTCTGAGCGATTTGAGCAACTGCTTTTTTGTCGGATGCCATATAAGCATGTCCCGCGTGTGATAACAAACCGATGAAACGAAGAAAAGGATGAGCTTTACTTTCAATTTGGGCAGCTAATGCTAAAATCAAAGGATCATCTACATCTAATCCACAACGATGTAAACCAACATCAATTTTAAGATAAACAGGAATTTTATACTGATGCTTCAAACTAGCCACGTGGAGTGTATTTAAAACAGCGAGACTATCTACGATTAAGCGGAGCTTGGCTTTGTATTCTTTAGCAACAAGGAGCAGGCGGTCTATTTTTTCTGGTGCAACAATCGGATAAGCAATGGTAATGGAGCGGATGCCGTTACGAATAAAAGGGATTGCTTCATCTACTTTGGCAGCGGTAATTCCTACGGCACCTGCTGCGAGTTGTAGTTTAGCAATGGCTATACTTTTATGGGTTTTAACGTGTGGTCTTAGCTTGAGTTGGTGTTGATGCGCAATTTGTTGAACGGTTTCAATATTTTCAAGTAGTATTTTACGATCCACTAAGACGGTTGGGGTTTCCATTTCGATCATCGGAAATACAATCATAATCAGTTATTTAGCGAGGCGATTTTTTAGCGCAGCAGTTGTTTTAACGTCCTTTAAAAGCAAATTTAAGATAAAAAAGAAAGTTGCTGAGGGATACTGCAAAGTTGTAGAAAGCGCAGTTGCACCTTCTTAATGCTGAATTTAATAAAAATAAGACGGAACTATTCATTCTAAATCGAAGTTATTTCCATGCATTACTCAAAGAAAATATTATTTTTGCACCCAATATAGACAGTGTACTTTACGCAAGGCTTTATTGGGTGTATAAAAATGAAATCCAAATGGAATGATTTAACTGCCCCCATTACTTTAAATACGAATTAACAAATGTACTTCATCAGCTCACATTTATTTTTGTAGCTACTCTATCCTTCCCTTTTTATAGCGTTAAGCGCTATGACAAATTTTCAATTTTAATAAAAAAACTTTGCGATTGATCCAAATCGGAAGTTCTTAAACATAAGAAAGATGTTAGACAAACTAGAAGCTATTCACGAACGATATATCCTATTGGAAGAACAACTCTCTAATCCAGAGTTGATGGGAGATATGGATAAATTTACAAAAATTAGCAAAGAGTATAAGGAGTTAGAGACGTTTGTGAAAGTATATTTTGTATATAAGCAAGTGCTGGGGAATATTGCTACCGCGAAAGAAATGCTGGCAGAGAATGATCCAGATATGAAAGAAATGGCGAAGATGGAATTGGACGAATTGGAGCCACGTAAGCGGGAGATGGAAGAGGAAATTAGAATACTTTTGATTCCTAAAGATCCAGAAGATTCAAAAGATGTAATTTTTGAAATTAGATCTGGTACGGGAGGAGACGAAGCGAGTATCTTTGCGGGAGATTTGTACAAAATGTATTCTCGTTATTTTGAAGAGCAAAAATGGAACGTGGAGACGATTTACATCAACGAAGGCTCTTCGGGAGGATATAGTAAACTGATTTTAGAGGTAAAAGGCGAAAATGTTTATGGTAAGTTGAAGTTCGAATCGGGCGCACATCGTGTACAGCGCGTTCCAAAAACAGAATCTCAAGGAAGAGTACATACTTCGGCGGCGACCGTCGTCGTGATGCCTAAGTTTGAGCAAGAAGATGTAGATATCAATAAAGCAGATTTAAAAGTAGATACTTATCGTGCTAGTGGTGCGGGGGGACAACACGTTAACAAAACAGAATCGGCAGTACGAATCACCCACATTCCTTCGGGAATCGTAGCGGAGAGTCAGGAAAGTAGAAATCAACTGCGAAATAGAGAAATTGCTTTTGAGCGGCTTTATGCAAAGATGTACGCAATCGAGAAAGAGCAACACAACTCAGAAGTAGCAGCACATCGAAGATCTTTGGTAGGATCTGGAGACCGTTCTGGGAAAATTAGAACTTATAATTATCCTCAAAATAGAGTCACGGATCACCGCATTAATCTAACGTTATATAGTTTGGATAAAATTATTGCAGGGGATATTTCTGGGATAATCGAAGCCTTGCAAGTAGCAGAAAATGCCGAAAAGCTAAAAGACGGAGAATAAGTACTCCCTTTTAAACAACTTCAAAAAGAACTTCCTAATATTTAAGAAAGCGTTCGCGTAAATTAACTAGTAATGGTCACTCGGCTGCTTAGTTGAATAAGTCTACGAAAAGTCGTATTTTAGACGACGAGGTTATTTTGTGTCAAATTTCAAAAAACAACTTCTAAAGAAATCGCCATAAGCGCTTACTGGCAGTAGTGCTCAGTCATTTTTCAAATCAGGTTTCTTTCAATTTTCAACCAATTTTAAATCCTTATCTAACTCATCGCCTGTTTGATGATCTTAGCACACAATAGCTGTGAGTAGCCCTCGCAATCATGGATTTGTATTGTGATACAGGAATTATCAACGATATTTTGATCAAGGGTTAAACCTTTCTTTGAATTTTACGTCTAATGCAAGGTAGTAAGAAGCATAAGTAGCAATGCCAATTAAATCACTTATTAAATTGCCATTAAATTGTGCCAAGCTACTTACCAAAAAATAAAACCTATGGATAGAAGAGCGACGCTAGCAAAGCTTTTTGGAAAAAAGGAAAAAGGAAACGAGGTTCAAGTAAGGTCAACTGTTGTCAGTGGATTGACGCCTTATGTAGGCGTTTGGGACTTTGAGAAAGCGGCACATTTACTTCGTCGTACGACCTACGGACCAACTTACGCCAAGATCAAAGCCGTTTTAACAGCAGGCGTAGAGAGCACAGTTGATCAACTTTTAGCGCCAGAACCCTTACCCGATCCACCTTTAAATTTCAATTATACCAATGACCCTAATGTCCCCATTGGCGCGACGTGGATTAACGCCCCTTTTTCGGCGACGGACAACTTTATTGGTTACCGTGGAGAATCTTTGGCAGCTTGGACACTAGAACTAATGGCGAATCAGGGCATTTCGATTAGAGAAAAAATGGTACTTTTTTGGCATAATCATTTTGTTACGGCTAATAATGAAGATACCCGTTATATTTATCGTTACAGTAATCTATTGAGAACCTACGCAACGGGAAATTTTAAAACCTTAACGAAGGAAATTACGATTGATCCTGCCATGCTACGCTATTTGAATGGCAACCAAAATATCAAGGCAGCGCCTAACGAAAATTATGCGCGGGAACTATTAGAGTTATTTACGGTGGGAAAAGGACCGGTGGCAGGACCGGGAGATTATACGACTTTTACAGAGCAAGATGTTATTGCAATGGCTAAAGTTTTGACGGGCTGGCGAGACATTGGCTATTTGGATAACACAGGAAATGTGCCCGTCCAATCTATCTTTATTGCGCCACAACATGATACCAGTGATAAACAATTATCTGCTCGATTTAATAATGCAATTATTAGTAATAATGGTGCGGAGGAATACCAAGATCTGATTGATGTTATTTTTGAAAATGAAGCCGCTGCGAAACACATCTGTCGCAAACTTTATCGCTGGTTTGTCTTTTACGAAATTTCGGCAGAAATAGAACAAACGATTATCAATCCGATGGCTGCCTGCTTGTTGGAGAATGACTTTGAGATCAAACCGGTATTATCGTTATTGTTAAAAAGTGCTCATTTTTACGATGTGCTTAATATTGGGTGCATGATCAAAAATCCAATTGATTTCACCTTATCTGCTTTCAAACAATTTGAGATTGCGCAACCGACGGATTTGGAAGAACGGTATACACTGTGGGTGCAAATCTTTGGGGTAACCAATCTTCAACAAATGCAATATTATACGCCACCGAGTGTGGCGGGATGGAAGGCTTATTACCAAGAACCAGGTTACGCGCATATTTGGATTAATTCGGTAACACTACCGTACCGATTACTCGTGACGAATGTCTTGTCCTTTATCGGTTTTGAGGTCGGCAATACGCGAATTATTATTGACGTTTTTGACTTTGTGTCTAAGATTGATGATCCTACTAATCCTAATGCGGTTGTGATTGAGTTTGCAAAGATCCTCTTTCCTCAAGCCTTAGCGATTAATCAAATTGTCTTTTTGAAAAACATTCTAATTCCAGGATTACCAGATTTTGAATGGACGGTAGAATACGGTGCGTATCTAGCGGATCCCGATAATGAAATGTTGGCCAATCCAGTGAGAATTAAATTGCAAGCCTTAGTTCGGACGATGTTGAGTATGCCTGAATTCCACTTAAGCTAACGTTCCTAAATTTTATCAAATGAAAAGGAGAAATTTTTTACAAAAAAGTACCGCACTTTCCCTACCTCTAATGTTGAGTGGATTCAAGTTAGGCGCAATTTCTAAATCATCCTTGCTAAGCAACTTGAACAATGGATCAGATAAAGTTTTGGTCATCATTCAACTGGGCGGTGGCAATGATGGTTTGAATACGGTACTTCCTTTAGATCAATATAGCAATCTGGCGAGTGTTCGTTCGAATATTCTTATTCCTGAAGCTCAGGCAATTCCATTAACCGATACGGCGGCTTTGCACCCAGCGATGACAGGCTTTAAAAATTTGTATGAAAATGCTCAATTGAGTATCATTCAAAGTGTTGGTTATCCCAATCAGAATCGCTCTCATTTTCGCTCTACGGATATTTGGACTTCAGGTTCGGCGGCAGATGTTAATGAAACGAGTGGATGGATTGGACGGTATTTTGACTTAGAACATCCTGAATATCCAGAAGGATTTCCAAACGAAACTTGTCCTGATCCGATTGCACTGACGATTGGCAGCATCGTTTCAGAAACTTGCCAAGGGAATGCAGGAAACTTTAGTTTAGCGATTACGAATCCCGATTCGGTGGGGGCTTTGGTGGTGAGTGAAGAAGGCGACGTACCCAATACACCTTACGGGAGAGAGTTGACTTTTATTCGGGATGCGGTGGTGCAAACGAATGCTTACGCAAGTACGATCATGGAGGCTTCGGATGGAGCCAATAATTTATCAACACTTTATCCGGAAGATAATCCTTTAGCGGAGCAGCTAAAGATTGTTGCGCGTTTAATTGCGGGCGGTTTACAAACCAAGGTTTACGTCGTTAATTTAGGTGGTTTTGATACCCACGCGGGGCAAGTTCAGGAAGGTGCACCGACTACCGGAATGCACGCACGATTATTAGAAACTTTATCGGGAGCAGTAGAAGCATTTCAAAATGATTTGCAACTCCTCAATATTGCAGAACGAGTGGTTGGAATGACTTTTTCTGAATTTGGTCGTCGCATTCGCTCTAATTTTAGTTTGGGGACAGACCATGGTACCGCTGCGCCAATGTTTGTTTTCGGAGCTTGTGTAAATTCTAAAATTATTGGAGATAATCCAGAGATTTCCATTAATGTAGATGTACAAGATGGCGTGCCGATGCAGTATGATTTTCGTTCGGTATACGGTTCTATTTTAATGGACTGGTTTGAAGTTTCGGAAGGAACAGTCAAAAGTTTATTGGATGAGAACTTTCAGTATATTCCAATTATTGAAGGTTGTTCGACATCTACAAAGGATCTTAGGGAAGGACAGGATATTGATATTTATAATTTTCCAAATCCATTTCAACGTACGACAACAATTCGTTTTACGTGCCGTGCGGAATGGTTACGAGTGAGCATTTTTGATATGTTTGGGAATGAAATTAAAGTATTAGCCAACGGAAAGTTTCAGGCGGGAACTCACCAACTTAATTTTGATGCAAGTGGCCTTTCCAAAGGCAATTATGCTTATCGAATCCAATTCAAAGATCGACAAAAGACTAAATTAATGTTGTACGGTGGATGATTCAGGATTTCAGTTTGTGTTTTCTTTCCAAAACCAAGTTAAAGTTTGTATTTTACAGTAGAAGTCATTTTAAAATGGCTTTACAAACAGGAATCACAGAATTAATCCCCTTTTATTGAATAGTGGTTTGCATGAGCTTACCAATTTGAATATTTATCATTCAAACGAATCAGCAATGGCTTGACACCAACAAGTTTTCAACAAATTCATTAAATAAAGACTGTTACCAATTCACGATTCCTAAGTAACCTAAACTTACGAACCGTGAAAAAGAACTTTACCTTTTGGCTACTGTCCTTCTTATTATGTTACAGTACACAAAATCTTCTTGCGGGTAATACCTGCAGCACTGCTACTCCGATTGCTACGAATATGTCTTTGTTCGAAACGTATTCGAATTTAGGAACATCGGCTTCTGGTGTTCCTGCTCCGGACTGTGGTAATTATATTTCAAATGACTTTTGGTTTTCTGTAATTGTGCCACCTTCCGGTGAACTAAACATCGTCCTACAATCCGGTACGATGCTAAATCCGGCGGCAGCACTGTATAGTGGCAATTGTTTTAGCTTATTACAAGAAGCTTGCTCCGAAGAAGATTTATGTGGAGATGCCGCTGCGGCAATTCTACAATCCAATTCGCTTACCCCGGGAGCCACGTATTATATTCGGGTTTGGGCAGTAGGAGGTGCACCCAATGGAAGCTTCGAGATTCGGGTTTCGGAAACGAGTACGCCGCCGAGTGTTCCTTTGGGTTTAGATGCTTTTGTCGGATCCGCTAGTCAGAATGGAGACTGTGTAACGTTGACGACGGCAGCTCCTAGCCAATCCGGTTGTGCTTGGGCCACTGCGCCAGATGACATGACACAAAATATAGAGAAAGTTTTAGTATTGAATTTTGGTAACATTAATGGCAATGGTGCAGATGGAATTGTCCTCGGATTCCAACGGTCTGCGGCAGGAATCAGTGCCTGTGAAGGCGGCGGCGGAAATCTTGGTGCGGGAGGAATTGGAAATTCTTTTTTCGTTGAATTTGATACTTGGGACAATGGTTTTCCAATGGATATTGGAGATGATCATGCCGCCATTTTCGTTAATGGTTTAATTAACAATCCAATCAATGGTCCCGTTTCTTTAAACGGTGGAAATATTGAAGATGGACAAGATCATACCATTCGTTTTAAGTGGGATGGAGGTACTTTTGATTATGAAGTTTATTTCGACGAACAATTGGTTCTTTCTGGTAATTACGATATCGTCACGAATTGCCTGAACGGAGGGACGTTAGCACATTGGGGCGCGATTGCTTCTACCGGAGGAGCTTTTAATAATCATACGGTTTGTCCTTATGTACCTGAAAATTATGATACGGGAGTTGAACAAACCGTGGTTGCTACAATCTGTGAAGGTGAAAGCTATTTTGCGGGCGGTTCCAATCAAACTACTTCGGGTACGTATACAGATATTACCAACTTACCCAACGGTTGTCAAAGTGTAACAACTACAGTGCTGACCGTTTTACTCAATGCGACGGAAACAATTAATCAAACCGTTTGTGATGGAAGCTGTGTTACGGTTGGCATGGATTCCTATTGTACTAGCGGAACGTTTGTTACGACTCTGACAGATGCTAGTTTTCGAGGGTGTGACAGTATCGTTACCCTGAATTTAGAAGTATTAGATCCTCAAGCAGTTATTTTAGATAATCCACAACCTACTTTAGACTGTAATAACAACTCCCTATTTTTGGATGGTAGTTTTTCTACCCCTTTTGGTGGTGTCACTTATCAATGGACTGGTCCATCCGCTGGATGCATTCTACTCGGCGAAAATACAGCTTTCCCTCAAGTTAATTGTCCAGGTACTTATTCGTTACTAGTTACTCAAGTTTCAAATGGTGTTGTCTGTGCGGCTACAACTACGGTTGAAGTTGCGATGAATCAAACACAACCTACCGCAGATGCTGGAGCGGCACAAAATTTAGATTGCGTTACGGGTTGTGCAACTTTAGATGGCTCGGGATCTTCTACGGGAACCACGATTATGTATACTTGGTCGGGTCCGGGTATTGATGGGAGTAATATGAATGATCAGCATCCAATAGTTTGTCAAGCAGGAACGTACACCTTAGCTGTTTTTGATCTTGCGAATAGTTGTGTAGCGACGAGTAGTGTGGTCGTGACGGGAACCACTTTGCCATTGGCAGATGCGGGTATTGATCAAGTAATTGATTGTAATAATTTGACAGTTAGTTTGGATGGTAGTGGTTCCGATACAGGAAGTGATTATGATTTAGTCTGGGCAGATGCTTTGGGTGTACAAGTTGGAACTGGTGCGACATACGTTGCGAATAGTGCTGGTATCTATACTTTAATTGTAACGAATACATTAACGGGTTGTAGTGCGGTAGATTCTGCGTCTGTTACGGGCAGTACCGTTTTGCCAATAGTTGATGCTGGTACAGATCAAGTGATTGATTGTAATAATTTGACGGCTACCTTGGATGGAAGTAGTTCCGATACGGGAAGTGATTACGATTTAGTCTGGGAAGATGCTTTGGGTGTACAAGTTGGAACTGGTGCGACATACGTTGCGAATAGTGCTGGCACCTATATTTTAGTTGTAACGAATACATTAACGGGTTGTAGTGCGGTAGATTCTGCGTCTGTTACGGGCAGTACCGTTTTGCCAATAGTTGATGCTGGTACAGATCAAGTGATTGATTGTAATAATTTGACAGTTAGTTTGGATGGTAGTGGTTCCGATACGGGAAGTGATTATGATTTAGTCTGGGAAGATGCATCGGGTGTGCAAGTTGGAACTGGTGCGACATACGTTGCGAATAGTGCTGGCACCTATATTTTAGTTGTAACGAATACATTAACAGGTTGTAGCGCGGTAGATTCTGCGTCTGTTACGGGCAGTACCGTTTTGCCAATAGTTGATGCGGGTACAGATCAAGTGATTGATTGTAATAACCCAACAGTTACTTTAGATGGAAGTAGTTCTGATATGGGAAGTGATTACGATTTAGTCTGGGCAGATGCTTTGGGTGTGCAAGTTGGAACTGGTGCGACATACGTTGCGAATAGTGCTGGTATCTATACTTTAATTGTAACGAATACATTAACGGGTTGTAGTGCGGTAGATTCTGCGTCCGTTACG
>CALFBG010000293.1 GCA_937951685.1 uncultured Saprospiraceae bacterium
TTTAAGTCCTAAGATCAGATAGTATATGCCTTAAATGATCTTCTTACTTAGACACCATTCGGTAATTGACCAGCTATGTTGAGCTTAGATAAAATGCAGAAAAGTAAAAAATTAACAAAAAAGCGGCCTTAGGAATGCTTGATTCCTAAGGCCGCTCGGGGAGGCTTTATTAAAAATAGTTATTCCATCTCAATCAATATCTGCCCTTTATCCACGGCAGCACCTTGATCAATGAGAATCGCTTTAACTTTTCCTTCTCCCGGAGATTTAATCATATTTTCCATTTTCATGGCTTCGAGTACAATCAGTCCATCTCCTTTTTTTACTTCTTGTCCAACCGTTACGGGTATATCCAAAACTAATCCAGGCATTGGTGCTTTAATATCATTTACTTTTTGTGAAGCATTGACGGAAAGTCCCAACTTTTGAATTAACTGATCATATTGATCTTCGATCTGAATACGCTGTGGAGTACCATTTACTTTGATCACCATAAACTTATTGGTATAATCCGCTTCAATAAGTTCAATGCGATAAACCTGCTCTTCCCGAATCAAATGATACCCTCCGTCACTAAGCTCAATCAAATCGAGATTAGCAATGGCCTCCGTTGATAGTTGAACATCAAACTCTTCATTGACTGTAAATTTATAATTATCCATGCGTTTGCTGTTTTTCTAGTCGTCCCAACTTAATTAAAAAGTAAAGTTCGTAAGGCGTAAAAAATAAATAAACTACTAAAAAAGGAATTAAGAATAGATTAGAACTGGGTTCGAAAACACTATTATATCCCAAGATCAACATTCCACAAAGTATGAGTTTACCAATGATAAATCCCATCATTAATAGCGTAAAATCATTTTTGTTATCACTCAAGGCTGCATATTTTCCAGTAAAGTACATTATGATACTCAACACCACAAATAGCCCTAAGCTCGTCCAAGAAAAAAGTTGGTGAGCGCCAATTTTGGGTAAGCTGTGTAAACCAAAAAGGATCGCAGCTACGAAGAGAGAGATAATACTTAATTGGGTAAAAAATTGGGCAGTACTCATTAATGCTTCTTAATTAAATCCTTTAAGCTAACGTAAAGGGCAACAAAAATAGAGAGTAAGGCGAATACGATAGTCAAGTAAGGAATCTCGGCGGCAAGATAGCCGTCTAGCTTTTTCCCAATGAGTGTACCAGCCAGTATGATTGCTCCCATTTGGAAAGCCATACCGGAGTATTTCATATAATTATGAACTGCCTTTTTTCTATTTCTTGGCTCCTGCGTGTTGGGCTTCTTTGACAATAGACTTTGCTTCTTTTACGTTTCCAGCAGATCCGTTACTTTGATGAGAGCCCATTTTACAAGCTACATTGAAAATAGCGCCAGACTGTACAATTAATTTATTCGTATTGATATCGCCCGTTACTTCGGCTGTTTCTCGTACGTTTAATAACTCTTTCACATTCATGATTCCTTCGAAACGACCTTCGATCACGGCGTTCTGACAGTGAATTTCGCCATCCACAAAACCGGAAGGACCAATAATTACTTTAGCACCACAGCTTAAAGAACCTTTAATCGTACCATCCACTCGAAAGTCATTTTCTGACTTAACGGTTCCTTCTACAACTGTTCCTTTCACCAAACTATTAAGAGAGTTGGAATTCGCCATTGGGAGGGAACTATTCTTTTGGGTGACTTCTTTCTTTTTATTACCAAACATTTTATTTATTTTTTTACAGACGTTATTTTAAAACTTAAATATTGTTATCAAAGGGGATTTTAAAATAACTTCATTTTTATTTTACTGAAAGATAGACTCGGATGTTGCTTAAAAAAACATGCTTAGAACAACTTCTTTGTATGATCCGTAAGAAACGTAGTTTGAAATTCAATCAATGCTTGTTCAAAATTTGAAACTACAGTTCTGCGATTGCTATTTCCAAAATAGAATGAATATGCTTTGATAAATTTAAGGGTTTACCCTTCTGCAAAAAATGACGCACATCATTGATAGATTATTGCATACATTTCTTCAATTAACGCTTGGGGTAATGATTTACCTTAAAAATCGGCGCTCTTCATCGTACAATCCAGTACATTAGTTAAGCAAGGTACTAATTTTGGCACCCTATTGCAAAATATTAAGATAAAAACTCATGATTCCTAAGGGGTAAAGTAATTCCGGAATTAGATTTAATACACAGTGTACTAACTCAGGTTCTATTTTGAAGGATTTATTTTTAGGCGAGAACAAGGCAAAAAAATTGCGCCTAGCAAGGGCTATGGTTCCTTTTTTTAACGCAGTAATCCTCAAAAAGAAGTCTTCAAAATGAAGTATTATTTATTACGTAAATTGTCATTAAATGGCCAGCTTATATCAATATTATATCAATAAATATGCCCTGTTTATTCCTTCGATGGGAAACAAACAGGGCATATCATAGTATCTCTTATACTATTTATGAATTGCAGTGGATCTTAAAAGTCTGGGCAGTAAACACCTCTTCTTTCTGGACCACAAATTTTGTACGTTAATGCGAATTCAAATGCACCATTATTGTTTGACGCGGCACTAAGACTAGATACGTTGATATCGTAACTGAATCCTAGAGAGAACGTATTATAATCAAATCTTGTTGATAAAATCAAAGCATCTGCCGTCGTACTCTCCTCAAAGTGATTCGCCAATCGGAACCATGCACCAATCTGAAAAGCTTGATGATTCAAACGGGTGTTCCCCAATAAGAATTTTAAACTGGTACCCGTATTCAACTCAAAAGAAGGTCCTTGAATCAAGGTAACGATACCCGGTACTAAACCAATTCGATCCGAGATCATGAATTCACCACCAGAGTGCAGCGTAAATTTGCTATATAAAGGCTCAAATTCTTCGTCGTTAAAGGATACGTTTGCTCTATTCAAATGTGTATAAGCACCACCTACGTAGAAATTACCACCTTTGAATACAGAGAACCACAATAAACCAGCTCCCACATCCGCAAAAATAAGATTGTCTTGATTGAATTGATCTTCTAGGGATGGGCAAGTTTCGCAAAATCTACCCGCACCATCGTGCTGAGTTCCCCAACGCAACGCTAAGAAATCAATACTACGCTGCGAACCACCAACTTCCGCCCCTACGACTAAGTAGTTTCCGTATTTTCGACCACCACCCATTTTTTTACTATAGGCTAAAGAAAGTCTCCCTTGTAAGGTAGCAAAAGAAGATTCTCCTGCTTTATCGCCCCAAAAGCTACCACCAATTCCAAAATAATCAGATCTTCCTACTGGAATTTTCTGGTCATAAGAAACAGAATAAGTATTATAGGCATTGCCCTTTAATACACTCGCCCACTGATTACGGTAGTTAGCGACTAGACGAACGTTACAGTTCATTACTCCCGTCATCGCTGGATTCAAATTCAACGGTGACATATAAAATTGAGAGAAGTGAATATCCTGTGCGTTGAGAGTAATCGCCCCCAGAAAGACAAAGCAGACTACTAAAAATTGTTTAAATCTTTTCATGAATAAGTATTTTACGGTCTTTAAAAAGAAAATTAGCTCTAATACACGGGACTCATTCCTGTAATGCGTAAGACTATCTAAAGACGTAAATATAAATAAATTTGGATTAAATCGCAGGAAAATAGATCGATAAAGTGTTAAAGTACGGCCAATTTACCGTGTTTTTCTGATCATATTATAGCCTTAACGAATATCGTTATGATATATTTCTGAAAAATCAATCTAAATTGTTCAAGATAAAACTCAGTTTTTTCTAAAAAAAACACACCATTTGGCCCTTGAGCAATTAATTTTGCCTTCTTTTTGTATGCCCGCTTTCTCCCCGTTTCCATCCATCACTCCGTAAGCAAAAGACAAAGCCAAAACGACATATCTGCAAAAAAAGTACAATGATTCTGTTAAATATAAAATTACAAAACAATTTACAGATATTATGCTTCGATACAATAATTTAATTTCGCCAAGTCGCACCATAGTTTTCGACCAAGATATTGTCAAAATAATCCGCTTTCTCCAAAAATCGGCGAATCATTCTCATGCCCGTATCCATATTCAAATAACGGTCATAAATTAACAAGGATAAGACAATATCCTGACCTTTGATACTCAAGGTCAAGCCTTCAATCTCGTAATTTTGTTTTAATAGGTACTCATAGAGGGGATTTGAGTCTTGTTCAGGTAGTGAACATAAATACGCATCTCCAATAATCAAGCCAGTTTTCTCGTGATAATAAATATTAACGGTAGCACTTCCTTCTTTTACCTCCCAATTGCTCGGCCCAATTCTAGAAAGCGGTACATCATATCCTATTTTCTGTAATAACTCTTCAATCGTTTTGGAAACGCCCAAAGGCTCAAAAAGTGGCACCGTAGAAGGTAATTTCACTTTTTTACCACAAGCCACACATTTATTAGCGGTTATTTGAGACGCAAAAACTAAGGTTTCACAGGTCGGACAACGCAAACCTTCTTCTTGCTCCGCCGCCACAAAAGCTTCTACTATTTCTCGCAAATAATTGATGGGCAAAGAAACGCCACTACTACCCGCAGTATCTTCAAAGAAAGTATTAATCCCTATTACCTTCCCTTGTGCATTTAATAAGGGACCGCCGCTATTTCCCGGGCTTAGCACCGCATCGTGGAGAATGTAGTCAAGACCATACTGCAAATCGTGTGCTTCAACAATTTTACCTTCATTAATCACGTACTCCCTCCCAAAATGCTGCCCCAAAGCAGCAACGGGATCGCCTGTCTCGAAAGTCAGTTCGTGATCTAAACTAATCACGTGATTTGTTTCGCCGTGGTGGGTTGCTTTGAGAAAGGCCAGATCAAATTTTTCGTCTACAAAAATGACTCGTGCGATTTGTTTTTCAAATAAGATACCTTGTATCACCAATTCCCGATTGTCTCGTACAATGTGTTCATTCGTAACAATAATATCTAACCCACTCAAATAGAATCCCGTCCCCGTACTGTACGGCGTAGCAATCTGCACAATCAATTCTTTATAGGCGTCTATTAATTTTTCCATCAGCTTAGTCGATACGGGTTAAATTGAGCATTTGAATCATCTCTAAGTAGGACTTACCAAACATCGACATACTCGAAAAATTCAAATGCCCAAAATTAGGATTCAAATGTGGAAAACGTAGTTTATTTTCTTCGGCAATCTCAAACACGCGGCGGCGAATGGCTTTTTGATTAAAAACTTGCTTCTCTGCATCGTAATAACTAGGGCGAAAACCTAAATCTCGAAAATAAGCAGCTTCCGTCACTTGATAAAAGAAATGCAAATATGCTTTGTCGGGCTTCGGAACGGCGTAATTAAATAAACAATACCCTACAATGTATCCGGGTACAGCAAGCGCAATTTCTTCGTAAGCTTCTTCCAAATACCAATTCATATTCCCCAACTCTCCGTTGATAAATCCTGCCAAACGATCGTGGTTGACCGGTGTAGTAATTCCAAACGTCGCAGTGACGCGGTACATTTCTTTAAAATAATCCGCTCTAGGTCGTTCTATTAATTTTTGTAATTCTTGCCGCAATACTTCATTTTTCTCTTTCGTCCCTTCCTTCTTTTTGGCAAAATATAAGCGGTGTATTCTTTCTAAGCTTTCCATCAAATAGCCTTCGGGCTTCACGAGGTAATCTAATTTATAACTCAGATGTAGTAATAGATAGGCCACCGCTCCGGGATAGCGTTCTGTATCGAGTTTCCCGTGATCAATACAATCAAAAGTTTTTTGAATTTCTTTGATAATAAAATTATACTTGGTGTGCTTCTCTACTTCGGGTAATTCACTCAAATGTCCCGTCTCGATCGGCTCCAGCATTCCAAACTCATCCAACAGCAAATCATCTTGCTTATCTGCATTAATCGCGAGTTCTTTGATGGCGTAGTATAACTTGTACGGCGAACCATCCAAAACAAAACTATCAAAAGTAATGGTAATATTATTATCGTGATCTAAAGCGAAACGGCTGTAGCGCAAATTATAATTGTGTTCCATCAACCGACGCAGGAAATCTCGTTTTAATTTGGAAGCACGTGCGATCTTGGCTTCCACTCTTACTTTATAGTCATTGGCAAAACCCACAATTTTTCGAGAACCTTGGTAAATTTCAAATCGTAGTCCATCTTTTTCTTCCCACCATTTGACGTTTTCCTCTTTATCGTCTCTGAGATAGACAAAAAAGGCTTTGTAAGCTTCTAAATATTTTTCTTTATCAAATTTAGCCAAAGACTCGTCCCAGGATTCGTACTGCTCCGTTTCTTTATAAGCATCACTGTAACGACCAAAACTAATGTTAGGCTGTTCCAATTTATTCTTTCCAGAACCAAACCAGCGTTGAATAAAACTCATTGTAGATAAAATTTCTAGCGCAAGAAAAATGCGAAGGAAAATTAAGCTTTTTGGAGGATAAAAATAAACTTAGAGCAGGTTTAAATTTTTAGAAGGGTACGAAAGGGAAATTTATCGTGGCTTTACGCCAAAAAAGGGGGAAATCTATTTTTGAATTCAGGGTTCTAGACCATTCAACTAAAGCGAACGGAAGCTTCTACACGCAACATTAGCGTAAGAACTAGTTTCTGCGCAAGCAGCATTAGCCAAATAAATTTAAAAGATCGTAAAAGCTTGAATTACTATCAGCAGTAAAAAAAAGGGGAGAGACACAAAACACAGCATGAACTACTAGAAAATGGTCGTTGACCTTATTCTTAAGATCATAATGGATAACTTTCTACCGTCAGGAACACTAATACGATCAGGGACATAATTATCAACCAGAATCGAAGATCCTTGTAGTAGATGGTGGTTTTCTCTGTAATCACGGTTATAAGGTTAAAAGCAAACATCAAGTACAAAATTGCAAAAAGTAGCATAATCTGTAAATTTTAGTGGTTAAAATATTTTCCAGTCGAATAGGCGTTTGCTTCGTCTTGCTTGGTTAAACAAGAATTAAATAGACAATCCTAACTTTGCCTAAATACTAAAACTAAAATCCTAGTGGAAGAATACTGAGGGGAGAAACCGCTACTGTAATAGCTACTTGTATAGCATCTATTTTTCAAAAAGGATGCCAATACAATTTTCCATAATACGTGTGGTGTGAAGTGCAAGATTAAATTTGCAGCATACCGAGAAACTGCAATCAACTCATCACTCTTTATTTTTTTAGCGCATGGTAAGTAGTAATTGCTGGTTGATTTTTTTAACGAGAGAGGGACCTTCGTAAACCAAACCAGAATACACTTGTACCAAAGAGGCGCCCGCATTTAATTTTTCAATAGCATCTTCGGCGTTACAAATGCCACCTACACCAATTATGGTCAAATTTCCATGGGATTTAGTACTAAGATAACGAATCACCTCAGTAGAACGCTGCCCCACGGGCTTGCCACTTAAACCACCCGCTCCAATGGCCGCTACTTGCGCCGCATCCGTTTGTAAGTCTGCTCGACTAATAGTGGTATTTGTCGCAATGATGCCGTCGATTTTGGTCGTCTCGACAATCTCTAATATATCGTCCAATTGCTCGTTGGTAAGATCGGGAGCAATTTTCAAAAGCATTGGTTTGGGACTAGCTTTTGCCTTATTCAATACTTGTAACGTTGCTAGTAATTTTGTTAAGGGTGCTTTGTCTTGTAGGGCTCTGAGATTAGGCGTATTGGGAGAGCTTACATTTACGACAAAGTAGTCGACGTATGGAAATAATTTTTCAAAACAATAAGTATAATCGTCGACGGCAGATTCGTTGGGCGTTACTTTATTTTTACCAATATTACCACCGATAATCAACTTCGAAGGACCTGCTTTTTTTAATCGTTCAACCAACGCATCTACCCCTTCGTTATTAAACCCCATCCGATTAATAATGCCTTGATCCGCAGGTAAACGAAACAACCGTGGTTGAGGATTTCCGGCTTGTCCTTTCGGCGTAACCGTTCCTAGTTCAACGAAACCAAAACCTAAGCTAGACATTGCTTCGTAACACTTTCCATCTTTATCAAAACCTGCCGCCAAGCCAACTGGATTACTAAATTCTAATCCAAATACCTTCCGTTTCAAACGCTCGTCTTTGACCGTAAAAAAAGCGCGATAGCAATAGCCAACCAGAGGAATTGCGAGTACTAATTTTAAAAAAAATAAACTGAGATGGTGCGCTTTTTCCGCAGGAAATAAAAAGAAAATTGGTTTGATGAAGAGCTTGTACACAGTAGGCTTAAATTAAAAAATGAGCGAATTAGATCGAGGATGACAAAAGTAACAATTACTACTTTCTTTCTTAAACTTATCTATAACATTACAGGAAGAAACACTAGCGATAAGCTTTCCATTTACTTTAGCTAACTAGAGCCTCGGAAGACAACTTTTCCATATCTCGAATCAACAAGCGTCGGCGATTAAACGTTAAGATATTTTTATTGCGCAAATCGTTGAGTACCGTTGTCACTGTTTGTCGAGACGTTGCCGTTAAGTTGGCAATTTCTTGGTGCGTCATAAAACGACGAACCAGCATTTCATAGCCTACTCGTTGTCCTTTTTTATTAGCTAAATCTCGTAGAAATTCGATGATCCGCGTCCGAGAATCTTTAAAAACTAAAGACTCTAAACGTTGTTCCATTTCCAAAACGCGAGAACCCATGATTTTCATAAAAAATAAGCTAAGCGAACTATGATTACGCATCAACCCACGCATTTCTTCAACGGTCAGAATGCACACTGTTGTCGCTTCCATCGCTAGGGCAAAATCTCTCCGTTTCTCTTCTCCGATGAGCGACAACTCTCCGAACACCTCTCCACTCGTCAAAATAGTTTTAGTGATTTCTTTACCTGATTCTCCATAATTACCAATCTTTACCCGACCGGTGGTCAAGAAAAAAATCCGATCGGAATGTTCTTCTTGCATATAAATATAATCTCCTTTCTTATAGCTTTTATGGCTATGCTGGTCCATATCACCGCGACCTATTTTTTTAGGACAGAACATCCCCGTTACGTCAATATTCTCTAAATACCACAAAGATTGATTATCCATAATAATGTTATCATTTCGATTTTTTGTGAAACAGTTTTTTAAGCTATTGGGCTAATCGTCAAGTTTTACCACAACACTATTGACTACAATAAAGTTGCTGGAAGCTATTTTCTAAACTCTAAAAGTTGATTGCTTCTTATTTCTACCCTTATCTTTATCGCTAGAGATAATGCAAATTGTCCTATGGATAGCATTTTGATGTTTAGCCATTCGTAGGACCAAGATCAAATCTTTCTTTCAAGGTATCGATGAGCGGATTAGTTTCTCTTAATTTTTCGTACTGCTCTTTTGGTGTCAACAACTTCTTCTTGACGGGAGCCACTACGACGGGCGTTTTACTCGCATCAATAATAACCTCTAATGCCAATTTGTGCTTGCCCAATGTGGTTCGCATAAAAGGCATTAAATCTAATTCTTGCTGAATCGAGCTTTTCGCTAATTTACTGCCAATCGTCACAACGACGGTATCCCCCGTAATGCTAATAATTGCTTTTTGCAAAACGCCTCGCACGGAAGGAGAAGTTACGCCTTCCGCGTATTTCAACCAAGCGGCTTGAGCCTCTGCTGCCGTTAAAACGGCTCCTCCTTGCTGCTCAGCAGCATCATCTTTATCTACTTCTAGGGCTAAACTGTCGAGATTCATCAACTTTGGCGTATCGAATTTCGTACTTCCCTGATATCCTGCCTTTGGTGCTTCTTTTTTTGTTTCTAGCGTTGCATTTGCGGTGGGCGTTGCAACTGGTTTCACTGTTTCTGCTTGCGTTGTGGGAACGGGCGGAGGAGTTACTTGGACTTCCGCTTTAGCGATTTCTTTAGCGACTTCTATTGAAGGCGTCGGTGGAGCAGGAGTTACAGGCTCAGTTGCGTCAAGCGTTTTTTTTTCCATGCTTGGAACGCCTACTTTTGACAAATGTACCGCTCGGTTGATATAAGCCATTTTAATCAAGGTCATCTCTACGTGCAGACGCTTGTTTCTTGCCATTTTATAATCGACGTCACAAGTATTGGCTAAATCCAAAGCCGTCAAAATAAAAGAAGGAACCGCTAATTGCGCTTGTAGCAAATATCTTTCTTTCAAACTATCACTTAATTCTAAAAGTGCAATGGTTGATGCTTCTTGACAAACCAATAGGTTGCGAAAATGCTCCGCCAAACCATTGATAAAAATATCCGCGTCGAATCCCTTTTTCAAGATTTCATCAAAAGTTAATAAGACTTTTGAAATATCTTCTACTAATAAGGCATCCGTGAATTTGAAGAAATAATCGTAATCTAATACGTTTAGATTTTCAATGACATCTTGATAACTAATCTTTTTACCCGAGAAACTAACAATTCGATCAAAAATCGACAAGGCATCTCGCAAGGCTCCATCCGCTTTTTGAGCGATGATGTGTAACGCTTCTTGTTCTGCCACAATCTGCTCTTGTGTGCAAATCGCTTGTAAATGCTGCACCATATCTGGCACTTGAATCCGACGAAAGTCAAAAATCTGGCAACGCGATAAAATGGTAGGAATAATTTTGTGCTTCTCCGTGGTTGCTAATATAAAAATGGCATACGGTGGCGGTTCTTCCAAAGTTTTCAAAAAAGCATTAAAAGCTTGTTGAGAAAGCATATGTACCTCATCAATGATGAATACCTTATACTTACCTTGCTGTGGCTGAAATCGCACTTGCTCAATTAACGCTCGAATGTGTTCTACACTATTATTAGAAGCAGCATCTAATTCCGTAATATTGAAGGAAGCATTTTCGTTGAATGCCTTGCAAGAAGAACAAGTATCGCAAGCTTCGTACTCTGGCGTAAGATTTTGACAATTAAGCACTTTTGCTAAAATCCGCGCGCAGGTAGTCTTTCCCACTCCTCTCGGACCGCAAAATAAAAATGCATGCGCCAGATGATCGTTTTGCAACGCGTTTTTCAGCGTTTGAGAAACGTGGGCTTGGCCAACAACATCATCAAAACGGATCGGACGGTATTTACGTGCAGATACAACAAAATTACTCATTCTACAAAGTTACAAAATTTAATGAGAAGCAAAAAAAAAACGTGCATTGACAACTTGCACGACACAACGAAAAAAACAAGTGCCTTCGTACCAATTCCTCCTATTCAACTTTATGGTCTAATTTTTGTAAAAATATAAAAAATACATACTTAGTTTAAAAAACAAACTAAGTTTCAAATTTATTCCTTAACTTTGTCGTTCTAAAGGAAAAAAACTTTTATTTCCTTACTTTTGTTTGCCCAATAATTTAGCCATTTTGGCCCTTTTATATCCAAGAAATTTGCTCGCATAATCAGCAAACTTCCACCATAAAAACTAACTTATGAAAATTGCGATTGCTCAATTAAACTTTCACGTAGGAAACTTTGCTGGCAATTTAGCCAAAATGCTCGATGCGGTTAAAACGGCAAAAGCGCAAGCTGCAGACTTGATTTGTTTCAGCGAATTAGCTACTTGCGCCTATCCGCCTAGAGATTTTCTAGAATTTGACGACTTTATTACCACGGCGGAACAAACCGTCAAAAAATTAGCAAAAGCGGCCAAAGGAATTGCCATCGTGGTCGGTTCTCCTTGCCGTAATCCCGTCGTAGAAGGTAAAGATTTATTCAATTCTGCGTTTTTTCTTGCCGATGGAAAAATTAAGCAGGTTCAACACAAAGCTTTATTACCAACTTACGATGTCTTTGATGAATATCGCTACTTTGAGCCCGCTTCTGACTTTCAAGTCGTTGAGTACCAAGGCAAGAAAATCGCCTTAACGATTTGCGAAGATATCTGGAATGTTGGTAACAATAATCCACTTTATACCATTTGTCCCTTAGATGAAATGATGGCACAAAAACCAGACTTTGTGCTCAATCTCTCGGCTTCTCCGTTTAATTATAATCAAGCAAGTACGCGCATTCACGTTTTGCAAGCGAATGCCAAACGGTATAAATTACCGATGTTTTACGTTAATCACGCTGGTGCCCAAACCGAGCTCGTTTTTGATGGTGGATCAATCGTTTTATCTCCGAATGGTAAAGTCTACGATGAATTACCTTATTTTGAAGAGTCGGTGCGTTGCTACGAATTAGCCGAAGTAGAAAAAAATAAAAAACACCAAGAGCGAAAGAAAGATAAGATGACTTTGATTCACGACGCTATCGTTCTTGGCATCAAAGATTACTTTGGTAAACTCGGTTTCAAAAAAGCAATTTTGGGTTTATCCGGTGGCATTGATTCTGCGGTAACGGCAGTCCTTGCCGCTCGTGCTTTAGGCAAAGATAACGTCCGCGCTATTTTAATGCCTTCTCAATTTTCCTCCGACCATTCGGTCAATGATGCGCGCGCATTAGCTGAAAATCTCGGTATTCAATATGATGTCATGCCCATCGAAACTGTTTATGATGCTTACCTTGGCGTATTGAAACCACATTTCTGGGGAACGGGTTTTAATATCACCGAAGAAAATATTCAGGCTCGAATTCGAGGAATGCTCGTCATGGCAATGTCCAATAAATTTGGGAATATCCTTTTGAATACTTCCAATAAAAGTGAAATGGCCGTTGGTTACGGTACACTCTACGGAGATATGTGCGGCGGGCTTTCGGTGATTGGCGACCTTTACAAAACGGAAGTTTTTGAATTGGCGGAATTTATGAATCGGGATGCAATTGTCATTCCGACCAATACCATCACCAAACCACCTTCTGCCGAATTGCGCCCGGATCAAAAAGATAGCGACAGCTTACCCGATTATGATATTTTGGATGAAATCTTATTTCAATACATTGAGAAAAGACAAGGTCCCAAAGCAATTATCAAAATGGGCTTTGATTCCAAATTGGTCAAACGCGTGCTGAGAATGGTGAACATTAATGAATTTAAACGACACCAGACGGCGCCCGTGATTCGAGTTTCGTCAAAAGCATTTGGGATGGGAAGAAGAATGCCGATTGTCGGAAAGTACTTGTCTTAATTAATGCTGAATAACTTCCTAGCAATAGAATATTGATTGGCTGCTTTCAATTTGGCTCAATCAATATTCTATTTTTCAAAAAAAAACTGCCTACAACGATTTCGTTCGTCCTCCATCTACGGGTAAATTGATTCCCGTCACGTAAGCTGCTGCCGGCGAAGCTAGAAATGCTACCGCTGCTGCAATTTCTGCTGGTTCTCCAAATCTTCCGAGCGGAATAATGCTACGCATTCCTGCTGCTACTTTTTCTTCTGACGCTCCCGTTTTCTTTGCCTTGTTCTGAATAATGCTCGTCAATCGTCCAGTGCTCGTTGCACCGGGCAATACATTATTCACCGTAATCCCAAAGGTGCCCAGCTCATTCGCCAAGGTTTTAGCCCAATTGGCGACCGCACCACGAATCGTATTCGAAACTCCTAGATTGTTTAAAGGTTGTTTGACGGAAGTCGAAATAATATTAATAATCCGACCGTAGCCATTCTCCTCCATGCTAGGGACGACGGCTTGCGCCAGAAGCTGATTACAAATTAAATGATTAGCAAAGGCTTGCAGGAAAGCGGCTGGTGTTGCCGTACGAATAGGACCAGCTGGAGGGCCGCCCGTATTATTGATCAAAATGTGAATGGGCTTGCGCGCCACCAAAGCTTGCACCTTAGTTTCCAAGTCGGCTCGATCTTCAAAGTCAGCGACTACAAAATCGTGTTGCTGTCCGTGATCTCGGGCGAGCGTTGCGACGAGCGCGGTCATCTTCTCCGAATTTCTGGCGAGTAAGGTAACTTCTGCACCGAGTAAAGCCAATTCAATGGCAACCGCTTTTCCGATTCCATCACTGCCGCCACACACTAAGGCATTTTTATGCTGTAAATTAATATCCATAGACGAGTTGTTTGTATTTTTTGCTAAATTTAGGATTAATTCTAAGAAGTTCCTTAAAAAAAATAATTCTTATGGCAATTGCAAAACCCTTCCATCTTAAAAATTGGATTGAAGAACATCGTCATCTTTTAAAACCACCCATTGGCAATAAGCAAATCTATCTAGAAAATGAAGATTACATTGTCATGGTTGTTGGTGGTCCCAACGGTCGCAAAGATTATCATTACGAAGATGGCGAGGAATTATTTTACCAACTAGAAGGTGATATTACCTTAAAAATTATCAACGAAGACGGAACGCCGGAAGATATTTCCATCAAAGAAGGAGAAATGTTTTTGTTGCCGCCGCGTATCCCACATTCGCCACAACGCCCTGCGAATACCGTTGGCTTAGTGATTGAGCGATATCGCAGGAATAACGAAGAAGATAAATTAATGTGGTTTTGCGAAAGCTGCAATCACAAATTACACGAAGCAAGTTTTGAAATGACTGATATTGTCAATCAATTACCTCTGGTGATGAAAAACTTCATGGATTCCGAATCCCTCCGCACTTGTAACGTTTGTAATACCGTGATGGAAGCCGTTTAAAGTTTAAAGGAGGTACTCTTACAAGTTGTTTTAAAATTCTATTCTGCCTAGTGATGCGTGATCATAAAAAAATCTATTTTGCTTCGGACTTCCATTTGGGCGTTGACGCAAAGTATACAAGTGCCGAGCGAGAAGCCCAAATTATCCGTTGGTTAGACTTCATAAAGGAGGATGCTGAGGAAATTTATTTAGTCGGAGATATCTTTGATTTCTGGTTTGAATACAGTACCGTAGTACCTAAAGGTTACTTACGCCTATTCGGCAAGTTGGCGACCTTGCGAGCCATGGACATCAAAATTTATTTCTTTACGGGCAATCACGATATGTGGATGTTTAATTACTTTGAAGAAGAACTTGATATTCCTATTTACAGGGCTCCCATTGTACGCGAAATTAAAGGGAAGCAGTTTTTTATCGGGCACGGAGATGGTTTAGGTCCTGGTGATCTCAATTATAAATTACTCAAAAAAGTATTTGCCAATCCGGTGTGTCAGTGGCTATTCGAACGACTACATCCTAACTTTGGGATGCGCCTCGCTTCCTTTTGGTCGGGCAGAAGCCGTAAGACACAAGTTGCGATTCAAGCCTTCATGGGGGCAGACAAAGAATGGTTGTTGCTTTACGCCAATAAAAAACTTGATACGGTTCCTGCGGACTACTTTGTCTTCGGACATCGACACTTGCCCATTGATTACACGCTAAAAGATCAAAAAGCACGTTATATCAATCTAGGCGAGTGGATGTTTGCAAGTTCTTACGCCGTTTTTGACGGTGAACAGTTGACCATAAAATTCTTTGAAAATGAGGCGGGAAAAGTCTACAAAAATAATTAAAAGACCTTGGATACTTTGTTGGGCGCTCCTACTATTAGTGGTGGCTGCGCCACTACTGAGTAATGCCCAAGATTCTACTTTCCATTATCTCGCACAAATTCCAGTACAGGCTAATTTTTTCACGACGGATAATTTGAAACAAGTGTACGTCGTCAACCACAAAAATGAATTGATTAAATACAATTCTCAGCTGGAAGAAGTCTTTCGCTTTAGCAATAATACCCTTGGGCAATTGACTTACGTAGATGTAACGAATCCCTTCAATATTTTACTTTACTATCCAGATTTTCGGGCGTTGATCACCCTCGATCGCACTTTAAATAAAACGGGCGAATTTGACCTTTTCGATTTAGACATCGAGGAAGTACAAGCAGTTGCCTTATCGAATGACAATAATATTTGGTTGTATGACGATGTTACTTTTAAAATTAAAAAAATCAATCGCCAAGGAAAAAAATTGGTAGAAAGCGATAACCTTAGTTTTCTTTTAGGCCATACCATTGCGCCTAATTTCATTTTAGAAAAAGCCAATACCCTCTACGTCAATTCTCCAGCGCACGGCGTCTTGATTTTTGACCTCTTTGGTCGATATCAAAATACGCTTTCGATCAAAGGCTTGGAGCGCTTTCAAGTAGAAGGTGGGCATTTAGTGTATTATCAGGCGGAGCAACTATTCAGTTTCCACCTGAAGTCTTTGTTGACAAAAAGCTCCTACATTCCCCATCCAGAAAAAGGAATTAGTGCTTTACATATTCAACGGGCAACGCTATATTTACAACGCGAAAAACAAATCGAACTATATCGTTTTTAGGTCACTACCATTGAAGACTTCAACGTTTGTTTTCTAAAGACCTTAAAACAAAAGGGGCGACTTCGTTAACGAAGTTGCCCCTTTTGAAATACAAACTAGTCGGTAACTAGATCGTCATAATATCTTTTTCTTTCGCTTCAATCATTTTATTAATTTTTTCCGTAGAATCATTAACCGCCGCTTGTACTTCGCCCTCTCTTCTTTTTCCCAAATCCTCCGGATAACCATCTTTAACTTCCTTCTTAATGGTGTCCATTGCTTTTTGGCGAGCCGTTCGGAGACCTATTTTAGCTTCCTCCCCTACTTTTTTTGCTTGCTTCACTAGCGACTTTCTACGCTCTTCGGTCAAGGGTGGAATATTAATTCTGATGTATTCTCCGTCGTTCATTGGTGTAAGACCAAGGTTGGCGGCGAAGATGGCTTGTTCGATGTTAGCGAGCATCCCTTTTTCCCAAGGTTGAATGGTAATGGTACGAGCATCGGCAGTACCGATATTAGATACTTGACCGATGGGGGTTGGATTTCCGTAGTATTCTACAAAGATACCCGAGAGGATTGACGGAGAAGCTTTCCCCGTTCTAATTTTACGAAGTTCTTTATCTAAGTGCTCGATGGTTTCATCCATATCGATCTGCGTCATTTCTATCAGATCATTAATATCGTCAGACATATTTTTGTTATTTGTTAATAAATACGATGTATTGCGTTGATTTTTAAAAAAACTTAAACAATAGCACGTAAAAGGATAACTCCAATCCCCGCTAGATAGTTCATTTTTTTTTAAAAATTATAAATGACTTCTCCCTGTTCAATGCTAATCTCTTTCGTCTCTTGGAGATGGTCAATGATTTCATCTAAATTACTGCCATGAATCGTTAATTCTTGGTTGTGTAATAAAATGTAATTTTTCAACATATCTAAACCTGCTGGTCGATTGCCAGAACGAATCAATCGGTTGACGGTTTCTTTCGCCGTATTTTCAACGACTTCAGATTCTGTTTGTTCCAAAAAGAATGGTTGTTGATCTTCTCGTTGATTGATCTCATCGGAGCTCGTAATACTGCTAGGTAGTTCAATCGCATTCATCGGAACACTCGCTTCTTTTTTATCTTTTTTGCGCTTGACGCGTAAACAACTACGCGAAGTGGTATTGATAAAATTAACTAATGGATCGAAAGATTTATCGTTGGAGAGAATAGCAAACTCAATTTGTTTGTCTACTTTCTGATGCAATTTCCCCATTAAAAAGCAAATGTGATAATTAAAATTTGTGGTAATCGGCTGTGGAATGGAAATCCACTTCACGCCCTTACCAAGGGCTTGCATCTGCTGCACCAATTCAAAAGGAATGTGCGTCTCCTCTTCGTTAATAAAAACAAATACCTTATCGCAAACCTTTTCAAGTTTCTTGAATTTAACCTTTTTTAAATCCTCAAAGTCGATAAATATATATCTGCGTTTTGGTTTTGACATTTATTGGAGTCGTTCAATACATTAATTAAATAAAAATACCTATGCATCGGCTAAAATAGCGAAAATTCAGGGGCTTTCAAAAAGAAAAAGCAATAGGAATTATAAAAATTCCTGATTGCCTTTGCTCCTTGTCTTACCGAACCAATCGGTTTTATTTATTTTTATTTTTAAGTTTTTGATTCGCAAGAACTTACCGACTAAGCCGACTCCATTGTACAGCCTTACCGAGGCAAAAACCAAATTTATTTTTGGCGTATTTTATTTTCAGTTTACCTTCCAGGCGAAGATGTTTGTGCTCAATCTATCTTCTGCTACTCGTGTATTGTAAAATCAAATACAAAACCATAACTAAAGATGATAAAGCTGCTGCTACGTAAGTCATCGCTGCCCACCACAAAGCATCTTTCGCACCTTCGTGTTCTTTCGCCTTCGTGACGCCCGTATCTTCCAACCAAGCCAATGCGCGATTACTCGCATCAAATTCCACTGGTAAAGTTACAAAGCTAAACAAAGCCGTCACCGCAAAAGCAGCAATTGTGATCAACATTAACATTGGAAATTGATTCAACATTAAGAAGGCAACCATCAATAAGCCTTGCTGTGCCATTGCAGCAACTTTCACTACTGGTACCAAAGCCGAACGCATTTTCAACATTCCATAAGCAGTATCGTGCTGTACCGCGTGACCACATTCGTGTGCGGCAACCGCAGCAGCTGAAATCGTACGGGCATTGTACACCGGTTCGCTCAAAGCCACGGTTTTAGTTAACGGGTTGTAATGATCCGTCAAAAAACCTTTGGCAGGCACCACTCGTACATCCTGAATATTATAGTACGCTAACATTTGCTCCGCAACTTCCTTTCCCGACATGCCACTTTGCAAACTTACTTTTGAATACTTATTAAATTTGCTCTTTAAACGACCGCTGACGAACATTCCAATCATAGAAAGTATTCCCGCGACAACTAGATATCCTATATCCATTTATTTATTGATTTAATTATTTACGTTTTCTCAAATGGTCTCACACAACTAATGGTTACGCTTTGCGTTTTCCAGCATTTTTTTAGACCCTGTTTTTACTCTTTTAGACAAAAAAAAGAGATTTTAGTCACATTTTAAAAATTTAGCTCGATTGTTTTATCAAAAGTTAAACTACTTATTTCGAATTAGCTCAAAGCGCGTATAAGCTTGTAATGCCTTAGGAATCTTAATCCCATGCTCCGTTTGATTATTTTCTAATAACGCAGCAAAGATCCGTGCTAAGGCCAAAGCACTCCCGTTTAAAGTGTGCGCTAAATGCTTTTTGTTGTTCGCATCTTCGTATCGCAATTTCATCCGATGTGTTTGGAAAGTTTCGAAGTTAGAAACAGAACTTACTTCCAACCATCTTTTTTGTGCCGCAGAATAAACCTCAAAATCAAACGTCAGTGCAGCCGTAAAACCAAGATCGCCGCCACATAGTCTTAAAATACGGTAAGGCAGCTCTAATTTATTCAGTAATGATTTTACGTGTTCTAGCATTACGTTGAGGGTTTCGTATGATTTATCAGGATGTTCAATCTGTACAATTTCAATTTTATCAAATTGGTGAACCCGGTTTAAGCCTCGCACGTGCGCACCATAAGAACCAGCCTCTCTTCTAAAACAAGGAGTATGTCCTGTAAGTTTAATTGGAAAATCACTTTCTTTCAGGATTACATCTCGATAGATATTCGTAATGGGAACTTCTGCCGTTGGAATCAAATATAAATCATCTTTTTCTGCGTGATACATTTGTCCTTCCTTGTCGGGTAATTGTCCCGTCGCACGCGCCGTGGTTTCATTGACCAATAAAGGAGGAATAATTTCTTCGTAGCCTGCCGCTGCTGCTTCGTCCAAAAAGAAATTAATTAACGCGCGTTGCAACTTTGCTCCTTGTCCACGGTACAGTGGGAAACCAGCCCCCGCAATTTTATTCCCTAATTCTAAATCAAACAGATCATACTTCTTAGCCAATTCCCAGTGTGGCAGAGCCGTTTCGGTCAAAGTTGGCAAATCTTTTTCCCAAGCTTGAAAAACCTCATTGTCCTCATCTGTATTTCCACCGGGTACTGATTCGTGTGGCACGTTAGGAATAGTGTATAGTAAATTGGCTAAGGCTTCGGTTTTATCTTTGAGTTGTTGCTGCAAGGTTTCCACCTTTTCTTTCAACTGACCGACTTTCGCTTTGATTCCGTCCGCTTCGTCCCGTTTACCTGCTTTATAAAGTGCTCCTACTTCTTTCGACAAGCTATTTCGCTCAAAGAGCAATGCGTCCAGTTCCGTTTGGGTACTTTTACGAAGTTCGTCTACAGCGATCACTTCGTCGATAACCCCCAGTTGGTCTTCACTATAATTTCTAATTTTCAAGCCATTGAGGACTCGCTCCTTGTTTTCTTTGATAAAATTTACTTGTAACATGAATTTCGTATATTAATTTTTTGGCATAAATTGTGCTGTAATTATGAACATAAAACCACACTTCGGAAGCAAAAATTCCAATTTGTGGAAAACTTTTCACTATTTTTTAGCAAAGATACTATTTGATATCAAAAATAAATGTATTTTTGCAGCAACAGGACATAAAGCACATCTTTTTAAAGTTTCTACCTAATACCGCTGTCAAGTAATAAGTATCAAGCATTAGCGTTCCTTTATTAATAGTTGTGAAAAATTCTGTTTCTCCATTTATTCCCACATTTTGATCAAGTTTATTTATTAAAGGGTGTAAAAAAGTATGATCAGTCCAAGAAAAAGGTACGAGATCTCTTCTTTGCTCACTTCAATAAGAACTAAATCCACAAACCAATATTTAACAATTCATTTCACCTCAACACACTTCTAATTACTTAACAACGTTATCCCGATTATGTACGATATATTGCAATTAAATGACATGCTAGTTCCTGAACTAAAAGAATTAGCAGAAAGACTTGGACTAAAAGGTTTTAAAAGGCTCAACAAACAGGAACTGATTTATAAAATCCTTGACGAACAAGCGATCTCAAAAGACGATCAAGGTATTAAAAAAGAGACTAGCCAAGAAGCAAAAGCCCCTGTTGAACACGAAAAAGAAGAGAAGAAAAGACGGATCAGAAAACCGATTACCACTGGTGATAGCAAAAAAAATACGGGTAGAAACGATTCGTCTATGAAGAAGCCCGTTAGAGCAGCGGCAGATGAAAAAGAAGAAAAGGCGCCCAGAGAAGAACGAAGAGAGTTTACGGATCGCAATAGTAACACGGATGATAGTCGGAAAGACAACAGAGAACAAGACCGTAGAGAAAGTAGAGAGAAACCGGAAAGAAAAGAACGACCAGAGAGAGTAGAAAGAAAGGAACGATCAGAGTCGGATCGTAGAGACAAGCCAGAGCGATCGGAGCGACCAGAAAGAAAAGAACAAGCCGCTGACGATACCCCTAAATTTAACATAGAATTAGATGGAATTATTGAAGGAGAAGGTGTTTTAGAAATGATGCCTGACGGTTATGGTTTCTTACGATCTGCGGATTACAACTACCTTACCTCTCCGGATGATATTTATGTTTCTCCTTCACAAATCAAATTATTTGGTTTGAGAACGGGAGATACCGTACGCGGTGCCATCCGACCTCCAAAGGAAGGAGAAAAATACTTTGCCTTGTTACGCGTTTCTCGTATCAATGGTTTAGAACCTAGTAATATTAGAGACCGAGTTCCTTTTGATTACTTAACACCACTTTTCCCAAGAGAAAAATTTAGACTCGCGGATCAAAATGGAAGCGGTAAGGATTATGGTAGTCGAATGATTGATTTATTCTCTCCTATCGGAAAAGGACAACGGGGATTAATCGTTGCACAACCTAAAACGGGTAAAACGTTTTTATTAAAAGACGTAGCAAATGCCATCGCAAAAAATCACCCTGAATGTTACATGATCGTTTTGTTGATCGATGAACGTCCAGAGGAAGTTACCGATATGAAACGAAGTGTAAAAGCGGAAGTAGTAGCTTCTACTTTTGACGAACCCGCAGAAAATCACGTACGGGTAGCAGGTATCGTACTCGAAAAAGCAAAGCGTTTAGTGGAATGTGGGCACGATGTAGTCATCCTCCTCGATTCTATTACTCGATTGGCAAGAGCTTACAATACCGTAGCACCTGCCAGTGGTAAAGTATTATCTGGTGGTGTAGAAGCCAACGCTTTACACAAGCCTAAGAAATTCTTCGGTGCGGCACGTAATATTGAAAATGGTGGTTCGATGACCATCCTTGCAACGGCCTTGATTGATACTGGTTCGAAAATGGACGGGGTAATCTTTGAGGAATTCAAGGGTACGGGTAACATGGAATTACAATTAGATCGTTCGTTAGCCAATAAGCGAATTTATCCAGCGATCGACCTCACAAAGTCTAGTACCCGAAGAGAAGAATTGCTTTTGGATAAAGATACTTTACAAAGAATGTTTATTCTACGAAAGCACTTGTCTGACATGAAGCCAGAGGAAGCAATGGACTTTTTACGTAAGAATATGATTCATACCCAATCCAACGAAGAATTTTTGACTTCGATGAATGGATAAACCTAGAAAATTGAGTTTTGTGATTCAATAACAAAACGAAAAAGATAAAACCTAGCAGCTTTTTAGTCAATCTTGCGAAAGTGAGTGCTAAAAAGCTGCTTTTTTTAAGGAATCTATTAATTATAGTTTCCAAATTATTGTCTAAGTGGTAAATTACCATTACCTTTGTCCAACTTTTTAACGAAAATGCCCAGTTCTAAGAATGGGCGAAAAGATTTGAATAATGAAAAGAACATTTCAACCATCTAAGAGAAAAAGAGCGAATAAGCACGGTTTCAGAGAGCGTATGAGCAGCAAGAACGGCCGTAAAGTACTTGCTCGTAGAAGAGCTAAAGGACGTCTTAAATTGACTGTATCTGACGAAAGCAGATCTAAATAGTAAAAGTAGATATTAAATAAGGACAGTGTGCCTTATTTAATATCCCCAACTTCTTGCTTGCTTCTACTCTTTGATACTGGATCGTTCATTTGAAACTCCTCCTTTATTTATAACTAACCGTTGAAGGTATCCTAATCTCCAAAGCAACTCCTGCGTATTGTCAATTACAATTGAGTTACTCCAGCCAATTCATTTTTGAATACGGTCAAGAAGCAAAACCTTATGCCTTCCTTTACATTCCACCGGTCAGAACATTTAAAAAGTCGCACCATCATCCGTAGCTTATTTAGTCACGGAAAATCTTTCAGCGTCTACCCTATTCGTTTGGTTTGGACAACGATTGATCCTCCCCTGAACGACTTTCCCATTCAGTTTGCTCAAACCGTTCCCAAGCGCAGTTTCAACAAAGCCAACAAAAGAAACGTCATTCGCCGAAAAATTCGGGAAGCCTTTCGTTTGCATAAGCATCTCTTAGCCGAAGAAAACCAACTCGCGGGCAAACAGTTTGCTTGGATGTTTATCTACGTTGCTAAAGAAGAATTGCCTTATCAGAAAATTGAAGCCGCCACTCAAAAAATTATTCGTAAATTTATCCAGGAGTTCCAATAATGCTTGCCAACTAATTTTCGGTAACTTACGTTTATCTGATTGAAGTTGTTTACAACGGATCATCATTGGTTTTCGCGCTCCATCAAATACGAATATCATCACCCTTTAAACTAACTCTCATCATGCGATTGAGTTTATTCCTTCTCTGCATTTGCCTATTGGCAAATATAATTCCCGCTCAGGCACAAAAAGTGCTACAATTAGAAAAAAAGAATAGCGCAAAAACGACTAAATATTATATCGGTAGTGAATTGACTTACCGCTTGGCGGATGATAAAACTTGGTATACGGATGTCATTATGGATTTATTTCCAGAGGAAGGTATTATTCAATTTTCTAGAAGATTGGTTAAACCTACGGATATCGTAGCCATCAAAAGTTTTAAAAATAGAAACCTTGCCATCAATATAGAGCGCGGGATGTATACCTTCGGAGCGAGTTGGATGTTTTTCTCTTTGGGAGCTACTTTATTTGGGACGCCAATTACCTTTGCCGCCGTCATCGTCACTGGCTCCGCCGTTGTCTTCGGCTGGCTATTCCGAAAAATATTCAACTCCAGAAAATATAAAATTGGTAAGAAGCGGAAATTTAGAATTCTAGATCTTACGCCGATGGTACCCATTGGAAGTCCTTAGAACGAAGTATACTACACGCTAAGCTAGGGTAGGAAGTAGTTGATCCCTGCTTGGTATCCTTTTAAGCCCATTCCAATAATACACGCTGCACAGTTTGGGCTTAAGTAGGAATGATGTCGAAAAGCTTCCCGCGCGTACACGTTGGAGATATGCACTTCTATTACGGGTGTCGAAATCCCAGCGATGGCATCTGCCAGCGCAATTGAAGTATGCGTATACGCTCCCGCGTTGAGAATAATGCCATCGTAACTAAATCCTACCTCGTGTAGTTTATCTACCAATGCTCCTTCCGAATTACTTTGAAAATAGGATAAGGTAGCAGCAGTAGCGTATTGCGCTTCTAAGGTTTTAAAGTAATCCTCAAAAGTCTGTGTGCCGTAAATTTCAGGCTCTCGTTTTCCCAATAAATTTAGATTGGGTCCATTAATAATTATAATCTTCATACCTAATATTTTGCAACTTAAGTTTGTGAATATTTTGAGCGTTGGATTTTCGTCCTAATCAAGGAAGCCCCGGAGTCTACTCCTTAAAAAGGATTAAGGCAAGGAGCCGACGCGGAGTAGGCCGAAAAGGCAGGTTCAAAATATTCGATAATTTATATTACAAAGTACTAAAGATAAGCGATGAAAGGGAATAAGTACTAAGACAAATTAAATCACTTATTAACTTGCATTATCTTTTGACCAGTCTCTTCGTTACTCAAAGCCTTCCTAAGCAATGGCTTAGGGCGGTTTTCGTGCCTCAATACTGATCAAAGTCTAACACAATTTAATGGCAAAGTAATTTTGTCTTAGTACTTAAGTACCAATACAAAT
>CALFBG010000294.1 GCA_937951685.1 uncultured Saprospiraceae bacterium
CCATTCTTCTCAAGTGAGAAAAAGTGTTAAGGCCCAATTTCCAAAAGCCATCATCCTCTCTTGCGTAGACAGCCGCGTCCCCGTCGAAGACGTTTTTGACCGAGGAATTGGAGACATTTTTGTCGCTAGAGTTGCTGGTAATTTTGTCAACGAAGACATCCTAGGTAGCATGGAATTTGCCTGCAAAGTATCCGGTTCAAAATTAGTCCTCGTGATGGGACACGAACATTGCGGCGCAGTAAAAGCAGCCATCGACGATGTGAAATTAGGCAACATCACGCCCATGCTCACCAAGATCAGACCTGCCGTAGATCAGGTAAAATACGAGGGCGAGAGAAATTCTAAAAACCAAGCTTTTGTACACATGGTCAGCGAAAGCAATGTCCGCAATACCATCGAGAAAATCCGAACGGACAGCCCGATTCTGAAAGAGATGGAAGAGAAAGGAGAGATTAAGATCGTCGGAGCGTTGTACGACATGGATAATGGAAAGGTGAGTATTTTGGACTAAGCGGAGAAAAAATGCGGAATATTGAGTACTTGAATGCTAGTATTTGACTATTGCATAAATTACTTTAGGAGTAAGTGGCTTCTTTGGCTTTGGCTGGCGGAGCCATTTGCTTTTGTGGCTAGTCTCACTTTATATCAATTCATTATGAATTGAACAATTTATTAGGTAAACCTACTTAGCTACGCTGTTTAGCAATTTGTTTCATAAAGCTAAGTATTTCACAAATACAAAATATTTCCTTTTCTTAGAGTTATAAACTTTCATTTTTAACCCAATAAAAATAGACTATAGGATCTAAATAAAGAAACAGAAATGCTTTCATTTGCAATTAATGAATTAGTTTTAAACGCAAAGAGTTAGAAAGTTTATATCGCTTCGAAGGAATATTCCTTGCTAGAATTAAAAGTCATACATAGCCTTTGCTCTTTTTATCGAACCGTTCCATGAATCATTCTCGTCCAACTCTTTATTCAAGCGTATTCACATTTACCCCTCACCCCGGAAACGCCCAATTCATCAAATCATAAGTACTCAAAATCCCAATCACTCGATTTTGATCATCGACAACTGGTAATGCGTGGAATAAATTCTCCTTAAAAATAGAAGCCGCTTTACGAATCGAATCTTCCGGATGCAATTTCACAACCGACTTTGTCATCACATCTTTTACCTGAATAGATCTTTTGAAACGCTCATTATCAAGCGCCGCCCATTCCGTTTTGAAAATGGTTAAGCTACTGAGAATGATGTTGTAGTCGTGCTTGGTAAGCATGCCGACGAGTGTACCGTCTGCTGCTACCACGGGAAGGTGATGAAAGTTGTGGGTCTCAAAAATATCGCTTACAACGGTCATGACATTTAAAGGACTAATCGTTTTGACGGGACTCGTCATTAAAGTTTGTACTTGAACCTGATTTTGCATAGTGTAATGATTTTAGGATAAAAAAAATAAAATGAGAGCCGCGTAGTTATAATAATGTGACTTACATTTATTATTTTCTATTGCTAAATTGCTAGGTTTACGCAAGTATTTCATTGATTTATATCAGCAGAAGGGCATGATTTATCTCAATAAATAAGCCGCGGTACTTTTTATGGAGAACAACTTCTTCGTAAACGATGACAAACGTCACCCCTTTTTAGTGAATAAAAGCAGTCGAAAGATGGAATAAATCAACTATTATTGTACTATCAGTAAAACACAAAAATGGTTTACCATATTACAAGTTTTTAGACTCCATTGTTATGAAAAAAATACTCATCATTGAAGATAATTTTGAAGTGAGGGACAACCTCGCCGAAATTTTGGAACTTTCTAACTACGAAGCGATTACCGCAGAAAACGGGAAAATCGGCGTGCAAAAAGCCTTGGCAGAAGTGCCCGACTTAATTTTATGCGATGTCATGATGCCAGAATTAGATGGTTTTGGGGTACTCAACATATTAGGCAAAAAGCCGAAGACAGCAGAAATTCCCTTTATTTTCCTAACGGCTAAAGCAGAACGCACTGACTTTAGAAAAGGAATGAACCTTGGTGCAGATGATTACATCACTAAACCTTTTGATCAATCGGACTTGTTGGATATCATCGAGATTCGCTTGAAAAAAAGTGAACGATTAAAAAAGATATCGGCTACTCCCGAAGGTTTAACGGCTTTTGTCAACGAAGAAAAAGGGCAGCAGGAGCTAGAAAAACTAGTTGAAAATCGGACAACTCGAACTTACCAAAAGAAGGAGAAGCTTTTTCAAGAAGGCAATCACCCCAAACGTTTATACTACATCGTTAGTGGTAAAATCAAGACCTACAAAACGAACGAGTGGGGGAAAGAATATATCACTGGCGTTTTTCAAGCGGGAGATTTTATTGGTCATTTGCCTTTGATTGAAGGAAAACCCTACACCGCTTCCGCCGCCGCAATGGAAGAAACCGTCGTGAGTCAAGTCCCTCGCGAAGATTTCTTCAAATTATTGCATTTCAATCATAATTTTACGGCAAGGTTCATTAAAGTTTTATCAAAAAGTATCGAAGAAAAAGAGGAAAAATTATTGAGTCTAGCTTACAGCTCAATTCGCAAAAGAGTGGCAGAGGCTTTGGTGAAATTAGAAGAAAGTAATCGCAATGAAGATGCGACCGAAATCGTAATCTTGCGCGACGATTTGGCAAGTATTGTCGGAACCGCAAAAGAAAGCGTCATTCGAACCTTGACGGATTTTAAAAATGAGCAACTGATCGAAGTAGATCACGGCGTCATCAAAATTATCGCCTTAGATAAATTGAGGGATTTGCCAGGATAAATAAGATTCACTTTAAAACTTGTTCAAAATAGATCTTAGTCCTGCCTGCTGATTGGCAGGACTAAAGCAGTGCTCCGCAGTATTTTTGATTCTTAAAATAATTTTTACACAAAATTTTTTATACAAAAAGCAGTCCTCACTGTTGAGCAGTTTGTGAAGTATCATCCGAAGTGATTTTGGACTGACACGGAATGCTGACGGTAAAACAAGCCCCTTGGTGTTCGTTGCTTTCCAAAGCAATCGTGGCATCAATCAACTCCAAATATTGCTTCACAATATTTAGCCCCAAACCTGTTCCTCGGATATTAACCGCGTTCGTCCCGCGAAAAAACTTATCGAAAAGATATTTTTGTTCGGTGAGTGGAATGCCAATGCCTTCGTCTTTGATTTGAAACGCTAAGTGCTGCTTTTGTACCTTTACGGTAAAGTAAATGGCTTGTCCTTCCGCCGAATACTTGATGGCATTTGAAAAAAGATTCGTCAAAATCTGAGCAAGAATTTTCTGATCAAGATAAACCGTATGCTCCTCACGGGGGAGATCAACGATGATTTTTTGACCATCCTTGCAAAGCAATTTTGTTTTTTCGATAAAGCGCTTGCAGCAAGCCACCAACTCAAATTCACGGGGATGCTCTTCTATTTCGCCTTCTTCAATCTTGGAAAGTGAAAGAAAATCATTTAGTACTTCCGTGAGGTGATTGACGCTCGTTTTAATTCGCTCAAAATGTCGGAAAGCTTTCTCTGAGGAACCATTTTCTAAGTGCCTAAGAATTAGCCCGTTGGAGGAGAGAATCGTACTGAGTGGGGTTCGGAATTCGTGCGAAGCCATTTGGATAAACCTAGACTTTAAGTCGTTGAGTTCTTTTTCTTTTTCAAGGGCGCGCCGAATTTCTTGGGTGCGATCCAACAATTCATTTTCTACTTTTTTGCGCTCTAAAATTTCTTGCTCCAACAACTGATTGCTCATTAATAGTTTATTAACCATCGAGCTGAGATTCGTCGATTTGAGTTTTACTTGCGCGGCTAATTTCTGATTGAGTTGAATAATTTTTTGTTCCGACTTCTTGCGTTCGGTCAAATCGTGAAGTAAGCCTGCAAAGTGTTTTTCACCCGCTACAAAAAATTCGTTGATACTGAGATGACAGGGGAATACGGTTCCA
>CALFBG010000295.1 GCA_937951685.1 uncultured Saprospiraceae bacterium
GTTTACCTCGTTGCCGATGAGTGTGATGTTAGCAATTTTGACGTAAAACATGAAAAGCTGGTGCTGCTGCATCCAAATCCATCGCTCCGTTTAAAAGCAAAGTCTATTATCCATGCGGTCGAAAATTTCACGCGGGATCACGAGTACATTGCCGTTTTTGATGGAGATAATTTGGCACATCCAGATTTTTTAAAGATAATTAATACCTACATTAATAATGGTCACCGCGCAGTGCAAGGTCAGCGAACCGCCAAGAATTTGGATACGGTTTATGCTTGTGCAGATGCTACGGGGGAGTTCTACAAAAATCACGTAGAACGCTATATTCCTTATTTGTTGGGTTCTTCTTCGGTCATTTCTGGTTCAGGAATGGCAGTAGAATCAGAATTGTACAAGTCTTATTTGTACGGTCCCGAAATTTCGAAAGGAAAGGAATTGTGGAAAAAAATGTTGCAAGAGGATAAAATTTTGCAAAATGATTTGCTCGGCAAAGATGAAAAGATTGTCTACGCTTACGATGCCATTGTCTACGATGAAAAAGTAGTTAGTGCGGCGCAGGTAGAAACGCAACGCAGCCGTTGGTTGTTTTCTTATTTTCAAAATCTTCCCAATTCTTCGGGCATGATTTGGAAAGGCCTCAAAAATTTTAGTTTCAATCAATTATTTTTTGGTCTTGTGACGATTGCACCACCTTTGTTTATTTTATTATTTTTGTCGGGAATGATGGCGGTAGTAATGTTTTTTATGGCACCGAGTGTTGCCCTTACTTTGGTACTTTCGTTATTTATTTTTTCACTCAATATTTTGTTTACCTTATATTTGGCGAAAGCACCAAAAGCGGTCTGGCAAGCACTCTGGGGATTACCCTTGTTTGTCTGGAACCAAGTTACCGCACTTTTCAAAATGGGCAATCCCGACAAAAACTTTAAACATTCCGAGCACACTCGAAAATATTCAATTGACGAAGTACTGAAAAAAAAATAGAGCGTTAGGCAAGATCGCGAATGCTCCCAAAACCGACTATGCAAAAGAGCTTACTTTATGCTTCTATAGGCTTGAACCTTCTTTTTATCGCAGCTTTTCTTTTCCTAATTCAAAGTTTGGGTGGCTTTTCCTATCTCCTTTACAAAATTCAAAATCGAGGCGTTGGCATGGTTTACGATCACCGTAAAAGCTTATTTGCAGTACTGGAAACGGCTCCGGAATCCATTGTTTTTTTAGGCAATAGCCTTACGCAGCAGTGCGAATGGGCAGAGTTGTTTAACAATCCAGCGATCAAAAACCGAGGCATTACGGGAGATATGACCACCGGCGTCCTCGCAAGACTCGATGAAATTGTCGCAGCAAAACCCCGTAAACTTTTTCTCCTGATCGGGGTCAATGATTTACTCTTTCATCCACCTTCCATCATCTTGGAAAATTACCAGCAAATACTCCAAAAAATAAAGAAGGATAGCCCCGCAACGCAAGTCTACGTACAAAGTATTTTGCCCGTAAATAATGCGCTGCGCTCAACTGGCATAAAGAATGCAGATATACGGGTGGTGAATAGCGGAATACAAGCCCTGGCGAAAGAATTTGATTTTCCCTATCTGGATTTGTACCAAGCATTCGTCACGCCGGAAGGTCGCATGAATCAAAAATATACTTACGATGGTATTCATCTCAATGGCGAAGGCTATTTGAATTGGAAACAAGCCATCGCAACGCACGTAGAATAAAATTGAATAGTTTTTACCAGCACGACTAAGGATTAACAAATGATATTTAATAGTCTTCCATTTTTTGTTTTTATTGGAATTTTTCTTCCGCTATATTTTAGCTTGAAGGGAAAGGCGCGCTTGTTACTGACCTTAGCCGGAAGTTACTTTTTTTACGGCTGGTGGGATTATCGCTTCCTAAGCTTAATCGTCATTTCTACCTTGATTGATTATATTGTCGGTTTAGAACTGGGTAAAACGCAAGATAAAAAGAAGCGGAAAAACTTGTTGCTGACGAGCATGATTGTCAACCTGGGCTTTCTGGCTTTCTTTAAATATTTCAACTTTTTTATCGCCTCTTTCGTGGTGATGCTAGAAGGGATGGGCGTCGATCCATCCATGAGCAGTCTGAAGATTATTCTGCCCGTCGGGATTTCCTTCTATACTTTTCAGTCGATGAGTTATACCATCGACGTGTATTTCAAGAAAATTGAAATTGAGAAGGATTTTATTCGTTTTGCGACGTTTATTTCTTTCTTTCCACAATTGGTGGCGGGACCGATCGTTAGAGCTGCTGACTTTTTACCGCAGTTTAAGAATGATCGAACCTTTCATTGGGATCGCTTTACCTCGGGAGTTGGTCAAGTATTGTGGGGCTTTTTTAAAAAAGTAGCCGTGGCGGATTCTCTCGCTCCTTTTGTCGATCAATGTTTTGCGGCACCGGGCGGTTTCTCTTCCTTGCATTTATTGATTGGCGTGGTTTTTTATTCTTTTCAAATCTATTGTGATTTCTCGGGATATTCTGACATCGCCATTGGCTTAGCGCGCATCATGGGCTTCAAGTTTCCCGACAATTTTCGTACACCATATTTCTCTCAAAACTTTAGTGAATTTTGGACCCGCTGGCACATTTCTTTGTCGAGTTGGTTGAGAGATTATTTATACATTCCACTCGGTGGAAATCGAGGCGGTAGTTTTGGGTCGATCTTTTTTATCGTCCTTTTTATGTTCCTGATGGTTTTGCTTTCCGGTTGGTGGTGGTTGGCCTTACTCAACTTTGTAATGATTGGTGCCGCATACTATTACGCCCGCCAAGGTGCTACGGAGAAGGCTACTTTGTTTAATTACATGAACTTAATGGTAACGATGCTACTCGGTGGATTGTGGCACGGCGCGAGTTGGGCTTTCGTCTTCTGGGGCTTTCTGCACGGTATGTATTTAGTCGTGCAACGCTTGGTCGGACCGTATTGGAATAAATTATTGAATACCTTACGCATTCCAAATATCATCCAAACTGGATTAGCCATCCTGATCGTTTACGTTTGTACTTGTTACGCTTGGATTTACTTTCGAGCACCCAATTTTGAGATCGCTAATCAAGTGATTGCAGGAATTACTTCCTTGGAGCAATTCAACGTGGGAAGTATTGTCAATAAATTTTGGGTATTAAAAGGTGCCATTTTAATTGGAGCTTTGCTGTTCGTTGAAATTACGGATTTCCGCTTTCACTATAGCCGACTCATTGTTGCGAATCCAACTTTTCGCGTAGTATCATTTGCGATCATTTTATGGTTCTTGGCTTTCTTCGGAACTTATGGTTCTAATTCTTTTATCTATTTTCAATTTTAGAAAACTGCTCCGCATCGAGCAATACGGGTGCTTAAAACTTAGCTGCTTTGAAAAAACTGTACTGGATATTTGCCTTGCTTCTTTTATTTTTTGTCGGAGACAGAATTGGAGGCTATCTTTTGCATCAACTTACGGTCAAGAGTCAGTTTCGCTATTCTCGGATGTACCAAGGCAAAGCGGCGAGTGACATTTTGCTGATCGGCAATTCACGGGGACTGACCTTTTATCAACCCTACATCGAAGAAATTACGGGAAAGAAAACCTTCAATCTCAGTTACAATGGGATGCCCATTAATTTGGCAAAACTGCTAGTACAAGATTATTTAGCATTATACGAAAAACCAGCACTCGCGATCATTGATGTTACCATGTGTGATCGATTGAATGAGCCACTTATCTCGGGTTTTAGTTTGTACAGTCCTTATTCGGAAAACTTAAGCAAATACTTGATTGATTCTTTACCAACGACGGGATACGCAGGCCTCCTAAGCCATCTTTATCGCTACAATAGCGAAGTCTTTCAAAGAAGTTTATTCTACCTCAATAAGTCCGACGAAGATTGGTTATTAGATCGTACGATCAACGAACACTTGATTCAAGACGTGGGAAATCAAGAACCCAAGATCGACGTGATGCCGTTTGAGTTAGCCGAACTACAAGCGACGATCAATCTGCTCGAAGCTGCCGGTGTAAAAGTACAACTCGTCATCAGTCCTTATTATCCACCCTACGTAGATCGGTTAACGAATTTGCCCGTCATGAAAGCTAAAATTGAAAAAGCCACGGGTAAAAAAGTCAAGGATTACGCCAAAGGAATCACCGACGTCAAAGCTTTTGGCGACTACCAGCACCTGAATAAGTATGGTAGCAAACGCTATTTAGACCAACTCCAACAAGACGGAATTCTACCGAAATAAAGTATCTCAAGCCTTTTTTTAAAAAAAAATAAAAGAAAATCAATAATAATGTTGCAACATTGATGTTTAAACATTAAGTTTGTCTTATGAAAATTGAACAAGCGATCAATCAGACGAAGCCCTTCACCAATGCCTATGAAAAATTGATTGTAAATATGATCTATACGAGTACTTGGTTAGCAGCCCGTCAAAAGGAATTGCTTGCTCGTTACAGTCTGACAATGAAGCAATACAATATTCTAAGAATCTTGCGTGGGGCAGGGACGCCTATTTCCACGGCAGAGATTCGGAAACGAATGCTTGATAAAATGTCAGATGCTTCTCGGATTGTTGATCGCTTGGAAAAAAAAGACTTCGTCGTTAAGCGCGTTTGTTCGGAAGATCATCGCAAAGTAGATATTTCAATTACGGAAAAGTCTTTAGAAGTCTTAAAGCAAATTGATCGAGTAATGCCGAATTGGCAAGCAAGTTTATTGAAGCTAAGCCACGAGGAAGCAGAACAATTGAGCGATTTGTTAGACAAATTGAGGGGCAGCTAATTGGCTGACCTATTTTTTTATCATAATTGATGTTTAAACATCGAATTTTAAATCAGAAACTTAAAATTTTACAAAATGAATTTTTTATTAGCAACAATCATTAGCTTACTAGGATTTGCAACAACACCATCTATCAGTACGACCAAAACGATTAACACTCAAGAAAGTAAAATCGCGTGGAAAGGTTATAAAGTATTAGGTTCGCACGAAGGAACCCTAAATATTAAATCCGGGAATTTAGATTTCGATGGAGATCAATTGACTGGCGGTAATTTTGTGATTGATATGTCAAGTATTACCGTGACAGATTTAGAAGGAGAAGCAGCAGGAAAATTAGTGGGACATTTAAGCTCTCCTGATTTTTTTGGTGTAAAAAAGTACCCAACGGCAAACTTCAAAATTACAAAGGTTGCTTCTCGGGGTACCACTGGCGATTACAAAATCACGGGAGACTTAACGATTAAAGAAGTTACAAAGAGTATTAGCTTTAAAGCGAAAGTAGACAAAGCTTCCGCAACGGGAGAAGTACAAATTGACCGGACGCATTTTAATGTAAAATATGGCTCGGGTAGTTTCTTTGATAATTTAGGAGACAAGACGATCTACGATGAGATTGACTTAGTAATCAACCTGGTTTTATAAAAGAAAGTAAAAGTAATTAATAAGCAATTGTATAAATGTAGTATTTACTGTATTACTGTTATCAGTATGCCTGCGAGTTTTTCTAAAATTCGTAGGCATTTTTGTTTTAAAATTAGTGCTGCAAGCGTTCGAGTAAATACGCCGTATATTCCATCGGCACTCGTACGGAAGCTTGCCGTAAAGCTGTATACTGCTGCCCAGATGCTCCCTTTGCAATCAAATAATCTGAAATTACATTGAAAATCCAGCGAGAAGGTTTAGCGTTTCCTTCGATGATGATCGGTCCTTGATCGCGGGTACAAAGGATATCAAAACCTATTTCTAGGAATTCCCCGTACTGCGCCGCAATGCGTTGCGAACACTGTAGACAGAGCTGTTCCATTTGTTTTTGTTGGGTGGCAGCATCCGTACCGTAAGCTGTTTGGAAGAAAGCCCCTAACTCGTGGAGCGGAAGGGCCGCACCACCAGAGTTGAGATTAGAAGTCATAGAATGTCGTTGGCCAATCCTCGCGCCGAGTCCCGTGATTTGGTAAATGCCCCGCCGATTTTGTACAATTACTCTAACGTCAAACGGAGCATCCTGATAGCGTACAAGCTTTGCTTCCGCTTGCACAAAATACCGACTAGGATGGTCAATGAGTTGTGTCACTTGTTGCCAAAACGCCGCATAGTTAGTATAAGTTGTTTTTTTGCCAAGGTGGTCAAAAATGAAATACTGATTTTGCGTTTTTTCGAGTACAAAAATCCCTTCTCCTTTGGAACCAAAAGTAGGCTTGAGATAAATTCGAGTAGTAGCGAGCGTTGCAAAAACAGATTGGTCGGGCAAATTAGCAAACTCGTAAGCAGCTATGGTGGGAATACCTTGCTTTTGTAGGAATTGATGAAAGTCAACTTTATGGTTGAGCAACTCGACTAAAGCCAAAGGATTCAAAAAATGATGCTTGGCTCGCAAAAGTCCAGCACGACACTGCTCTAGCTTTAATTTCTCTGCGGCATCTTTAGAAAAAGCACGATCGTAAAGTAGCCTTGGAATTTCGGTCGTCACCACTTGCCATTGGCCCATTTTAAATTGATAACCTTTTACGGTCGGCTGATGCTCTTTCCAGTCCAAAGGAGAGAAAAAGAAAACTTCAAACGGAGCGTCTGGATAAGCGCGCAGCATATCTTCGTAGAAAAATATCTGTTTGCCGAAAGGAAAATAAGCTTCCTGCTCAACGGATAAAACACCAAGTTGGATCTTGTTAGACATAGGTAAAGGCTTACTTAATTGATGCAAGCAAGTTACGGATTTTTAGATGGTATGGAATAGCTTTTGCAAGAAGTTTTTAAGCAACTTTTATAAGTTAAGTAAGTACCAATACAAACTATTTTACTTATTAACTTGCATCATCTTTCGACCAGTCTCTTCGTTACTCAAAGCCTTCCTAAGCAAAGGCTTAGGGCGGTTTTCGTGCCTCGATGCTGATCAAAATCTAACACAATTTAATGGCAAAGTAATTTTGTCTTAGTACTTATTTTAAAAATAAGTGCTACCGCTCTGCGCAAATTCCTACTCGGAAATACTGCCCTATATTTCTTTTTTATCCAAGTCGGTTTGTATCTTACGCGAAGGAATAGAAAAGAAGAAGGAATCAAACGAAAACGCTTTCGATTGCGTAGCGCCCAAAAAAATTATAGAATTAAATTTTAAGCTAAAAAATAATGTACGAAAAACTACTTTCTCCACTGGATTTAGGATTTACAACTTTGAAAAATAGGGTGTTAATGGGTTCGATGCACACGATGCTCGAAGAGGTCGATGAGACGTTTGAACGCATGGCTGCCTTCTACGCAGAAAGAGCTAGGGGAGAAGTAGGCTTGATCGTTACGGGAGGAATTGCACCCAATAAGCAAGGTTTGGCCTTGCCCGGTGGTCATCCTTTGGACAATGAGCAGTTAGCCCAAAAACATCGTATCATCACCAATGCCGTTCACGAAGCGGGTGGAAAAATTTGTATGCAGATTTTGCACGTTGGGCGCTATGGTTATACGGCAGATAATGTTTCTGCGAGTGATACCAAAGCACCAATTTCTCCTTTCCCCGCGCGCGCACTAACGGGCGAAGAAGTAGCACAAACCATCGAAGATTTTGTCCACTGTGCTCAAATGGCGCAACTCGCGGGCTACGACGGGGTAGAAATAATGGGCTCCGAAGGATACTTAATCAATCAGTTTATTGCTAAAAAGACCAATCGACGAACCGATAAATGGGGCGGCGATTACGAAAATAGAATCCAGTTTCCACTCGAAATTGTGCGGCAAACGCGCGCAAGGGTAGGAGAGAACTTTATCCTGATTTATCGCTTGTCGATGCTAGATTTGGTAGAAGGTGGAAGTACTTGGGACGAAGTCGTACAATTGGCAAAAGCCATCGAAAAGGCGGGCGCTACCATCATCAATACCGGAATCGGCTGGCACGAAGCTCGAATTCCAACCATCGGAACCATTGTTCCGAAAGGTGGATTTGCTTGGGTGACTAAAAGAATGATGGGCGAGGTAAATATCCCACTCATTGCAACGAACCGCATTAATATGCCCGACGTCGCAGAACAGATTCTACAAGATGGTTGTTCCGATATGGTCTCGATGGCTAGACCGTTTTTAGCGGACGCGGATTTGGTTGTTAAAGCCATGGAAAATCGCGCCGCAGAAATTAATACCTGCATTGGTTGTAATCAGGCTTGCCTAGATCATACTTTTACGATGCAAGTGTGTTCCTGTATCGTTAATCCGCGCGCTTGCCACGAAACGATACTCAATTATCCACCCGTTACTACGGAGAAAAAAATTGCCGTTGTCGGTGCAGGACCAGCAGGTTTGGCAGCGGCGACCATTGCCGCCGAGCGGGGACATCGCGTTGATTTATTTGAAGCGGCGAGTGAAATCGGAGGGCAGTTCAATATGGCTAAAATTATTCCGGGGAAAGAAGAATATGCACATACGATTCGCTATTACGGCGAAATGATTAAAAAACATCAGGTTAATTTACGGCTTAATCATCGGGTGACCGCCGAGGCTTTAATTGCAGAAGATTACGACGAAATTATTCTGGCAACGGGCGTGAGTCCCCGAAAGTTAGCTATTGAAGGGATTGATCATCCTAAAGTATTGGACTACGCAGATGTTTTATCCCGTCGCGTACCCGTCGGAAAGAGCGTGGCGATTATTGGTGCGGGCGGTATTGGTTTTGATATGGCAGAATACTTGTCTCACGATATGGCACACGAATCTCCTACCTTAAACGTGGAAGCTTACATGAAAGAGTGGGGCGTTGACATGGAATATACCCGAGGCGGTTCTTTGGCAGATCGACCACAACCCTTAGCTTCTCCTCGCGAGGTGTATTTGTTGAAACGTTCAAAAGGGAAGCATGGAAAGAATTTAGGGAAAACCACAGGATGGATCCATCGATCTAGCTTGGCAATGAAAGATGTCAAGATGTTGCAGCCAGTTAGTTACCATAAAATAGACGACGAAGGATTGCACATTAGCGTTGGCGATCAAGCGCAAGTTTTGGCCGTAGATCATATTGTAATTTGTGCGGGACAAGTTCCCTTTAATGTTTTAGGAAGGACTTTAAGCGAAGCGGGGCAGTCGGTACACGTCATTGGTGGTGCCCACGAAGCGGCAGCATTAGATGCCAAAAAAGCCATTAAGGAAGCTAGTTATTTAGTCGCTTCGTTGTAAATGGACTGGAACGAGTAGCGGTAATTAATTCGGTCCAAACCGGATGCACTAATCCAAAAATCAACTCATAAACTCGCCTATTTTACGGAGTTTTAGTGTCTTGAAGAGCTTGAGGAAGTTTTCTAAGCGGCTAAATGCTATCCGAAATACTGTTTGTTGGAATAGCTTTCCAATACATTCACTGATGCTATACTTGGAATACCCGATTTGCGAAAAATCGTGGCGATGGCGAGCGCTCCGCAATCTGCCTAGCGATCAATTTATTTTAAGGCATGGTTATGGTATTTTAATTATACTTCGTGATACTTTGTACACAAACATAGGAAGTACGAATTTCAATGCGCTAAAAGCCAGTAGTTTATGGTTTAAGATAAGCGTATCGCTAAGTTACTTTTACCCTAAAACCTAGAAAACCAATGTTGAACAAATTAGAAAAACGAGCTTTACGCGCAGATTTATTTCGATATATGGACGGATTAGGCACAGGACCTTCCGCTTATCTGTTGCACGAAAAAGGCGTATTAAGCTATCTCTTAGAAAAAGAAAAAGTATCCTTATCAGAACTAACCGAAAAGTTTAGGGCGAACGAAGGCTATCTCAACGTAGCGTTGCGAATTCTTACGGCCCAAGGTTGGCTTGAAATGGATTTGGATAATGAAAAAGATGAAGTACATTATCTAATCAACGAAAAAAGTGCGGCTGCTTTTTCTCATTGCTGGCTCTACGAAGACTTGGTGAAACTGATGAAGTTGTCGGGGCAATATCATCCGCGATTGTTCAAGCAAGAACCTTTTCAGTTTTTAAAACAAATCTTTGAAAAATTTAAACAACAGTATGGAATCAGCTTCTCCGACGACGCTACCACGAAAGCGGTGCAAGAACAAATCTTAAAGCATTTAGAAGGAATGATTTGTGCACCTTCGATTGTTGCTTTGGGGATGAGTGGAATGTTTCATAAGTATTTTATGGAAGCTTCCTTTCGGGCCGAAGAATTTCATCAGGATGCGCAGAGTTTTTCGGTGATGTTAGACTTTTTTAGTTATCTCGGCTGGTTTCAATTGAAAAATGGTACTTATCGTTTTACCGATAAAGGCTTATTCTTTGCAAAGCGGGCGAGCGCATTTGGCGTTACGGTTTCTTACAGTGCTACGTTTAGAAATCTGGATGAACTCATTTTTGGGAATCCAATGTTGCTTTGGGAAAAGCCAGAAAATGCAGCAGAGTTGCACGTAGATCGAAAAATGAACGTTTGGGGAAGTGGTGGCGCACACGGTACTTATTTTAAAAAAGTAGACGAAATTATTATCTCGATTTTTAATCAACCGATTGAAAACCAACCTAAGGGGATCGTCGATATGGGCTGCGGAAATGGCGCTTACTTACAACATCTTTACGAGGTAATTGAACAGCGGACTTTACGGGGAACCCTGCTCGAAGATTATCCCTTATTTTTGGTCGGTGCAGATTATAATGAAGCGGCCTTAAAAGTTACGCGGGCTAATTTGATCAAGGCCGACATTTGGGCCAAGGTGATCTGGGGTGATATTGGTCGACCCGATTTATTGGCAGCTGATTTACTGGAAAATTACGGCATCGAACTGAAAGACTTACTAAATGTTCGTACCTTTTTAGACCACAATCGAATCTGGGAAACGCCCAGCCAATCAACACCAAATCGAGTCAGTAATTCCACGGGGGCTTTTGCTTTTCGGGGCAAACGCATTAGCAACAAAGCCGTAGAAGACAACTTATTATTACACTTGAAGAAATGGTCTCCTTACGTCGAAAAATTTGGTTTATTGGTCATTGAGTTACATACTATTGCACCGCATTTGACGGCAAAAAACTTAGGTCGCACTGCCGCAACTGCCTACGATGCTACGCATGGATATTCTGATCAGTACATTGTAGAAATTGAGGTTTTTAATAAAATTGCAGCGGAAGCAGGACTATATCCAACGGAAGCATATTTTACGCGTTTTCCCAATTCGGAGATTGCAACGGTTAGTATTAATTTATTGAAAGGAAAAGCTTAAGGACCAAGACAAAAAAGTAGCATTTTAGCTTTGAAAAGCACCGGAAGACGATAGTTGTTTCGGTGCTTTTTTTATTGAAAAGATTCACGCTATAGCGCTTTTATTTTCGCTGGAATACTAATTTCTTGAGCCCGATCTGCTACAAACGCTGAGTACTAGCAGGCATTTCCTCAGAAGATTTAAAAACATTAAGACCGATTGCTTGTTATAGTTGTTGCAGTTGCGAACGCGAATTAATTTTGTTGGGTCACCTGCATCATTCTAAAACCATCAGTCATGAAAATAGTATTAATCCTTGTCGGAATTATAGTTGCGGCTTTTTTTATTATTCAAATTTTTGCTATGAGTAGCCAACGAAACATTGAAACATACCCTTACGAAGTCGTTAAAGCTTACGATGATTTCGAAATTCGGAATTACGAAGCGAGTTTATTTACCTCCGTAACCTTATCGACCAGCGAATACAAAGAAGCATCGAGTAAAGGTTTTTCTATTTTAGCAGGATACATTTTTGGTGGAAATAAAACGCAAGAAAAAATCTCGATGACTTCTCCCGTGGCGATGTCGTTGGAAGATTCGATGACCGTTATGTTTATGGTGCCTAAGAAATTCAACAAAGAAAATTTGCCGACACCAGATCAATCACAAATTGAATTTCGGGAAGAACCCGCAAAAACGGTTGCTGCAATTACTTTTGGTGGTTGGGCCGATAAGGAGAAGATTGAAGCGTATAAAAATAAACTATCCGCAGCGCTAGATGCGCAAGGTATTGCTTATTATAATCGGTTTTACTTTTTGGGATACAACCCACCTTACGAAGTACTCAATCGTAAAAATGAAGTGATTGTAGAGCTGAAAGAAAAACGCTAGTCGCCGCGGAAAAATTGATAATATCAGCTAATGAGCTCTAAGGCTAAAAGGGATTGCACTTCCAGTTCGGGGTGCAATCCTTTTTTTATAATGGTGATACATTCGTTTAGCCGACGATTGTCATTTCGTGCAATACAAATTCTGCTACAGCACCGTCCGTTGCCTCCATATAAGCTTTGAGGTGGTCATTATTCATGTGCGTTTGCCATAATTCGCGACTTTCCCAATTTTCGTGAAAAATAAATAAATTTGGATTTTCATTGTCTTGGAGTAAGTCGTAATTGATGCATCCTTGCTCTGCCCGAGTCGGTGCAATGAGTTTGAGTAGTTCCTCTTTTACTAATGTTCTTTTTTCCGCTTTCGCTAAAATGCGCGCGACGATTGTTAATTGACTCATGCTTATTTTTTATAATCTTTATTTCAATCTAAGTACCAAGACAAAGTTAATTTAATTCCGTAAACTACTGAAGTAGGTTTATCTAATAAATTCACTAATTTATGACGAGTAAATTTTATTTCACGCTTCGTTAAAAAGCCTTGAAAACCAATAGGTTTCCTGCATTTTTCACCTCGATTGAAGCAAAATTTTCTTCCGTCAAAAGCACCAATCTATTTGGTAAACCTACTTAATTTGCCTTGTTACTTATGGCTATTTACTGGTGGATTAATTTTCCCAATGATTTCACAAAGATGCGCAATCTATAGCTGTAAATCTGGTATAACAAAAGGTTGTTTTGGTATTCTAAAAGGTTTCTATCCGCACAATCCTAATTTTGTAAGGTTTTTCTACTAATTTTAGAGTGTAATCGGTTTTATTTTCAACAATTTCTCCCTTAAACTAGCACAAATGCAGGTTTTACAAGCAAATAAACCTTTCGAAATACAAGAAATTGAATTAAGTACTTGGCTACAACGTCCCGTTCGGAATAACTTTTTTGAGTTGGTTATTATCAAAGCGGGGGAGGGAACGCAGTGCATTAATTACAACGATTACTCGTATCAAGCTGGAAGTTTATTTTTGCTACCGCCCTTGAAATGCCATTCTTTCAAAATTACGCGACCGACCCAATTTGTCTTTTTGAAGTTCACTTCCGATTTTTTTCAAACGAATGCGCACGATACGATGAACTCCTCCGAATGGTTTAAAGGTGCATCGTATATTTTGTCCAATTACAATCAAATGCCGGGCGATATTATCAAAGCCGCAATGGATCGTCAACACATTCATACACTTATTGATTTAATACTAAAGGAGCAACACAACGGTAGCAGTAATTCAACGGCTTTGATTAAAAGTTTTATGGTTAGCATCTTAGAAATCCTGCTGCGCAATATCAAACAAAATGCTTTTCAAATAAGCCCTGCGACTACCGAGAAAGATGATCGTATTACCAAGTTACTCAGCTATATCAACGAACACATCAGCGAGCCGCATTTACTGAAAGTAGAACAATTAGCTAAAACCTTTCTATTGTCTCCAACTTATCTCAGTGAGTTTTTTCGTAAAAAGGTAAATGTCTCTCTTCGAGAATATATCCTCAAAACCAAATTGAAACTCGTAGAAATTCGTTTGCTCAATTCTAACGATACCCTCACTGAAATTGCCAACGAACTAGGATTCACCGACGTTAGTCATCTTTCCAAAACCTTCAAACGGTACACGGGTACGTCCGTCCGAGCATTTAAGCAAAAAGGAGAATATTGCATTTTAAAGCGGAGTAGTTGTTGAGTTTTTTTTATGATGAAAGGAAAGACGATTTATAAGCTTGTGTTTTTATTTAACAATATAGTTCGGTAAAGTATTAAGTGGCAATAGTACCAAATTGAATTAGTTTATTGATTATTGATTTATTTTTTTTGTCAACTCAGGGCTGATCTGTAAATAAATAAATTGATATTTCCCTTTTTTTTGCAAAAAACATAATGAAGTTGTTTTAAAATAGATCTTAATACCTACACCTGCCGGCAGGCAGGCAGGGCTAAAGCATTGCAATCCAGTACATCAGCTTTTTCTCGGCACCGCAGCTACGGCTGCATAAATTCTGAACAGCATTTACCGCTTGCGGATGGGATGCAAAAGAGCTTCGTCCTGACTTACAAGCCTTTACCTTCGGTTGCTAACATCATTTTAAAACAACTTCAATATTCGGTTAATCGCTGTTTT
>CALFBG010000296.1 GCA_937951685.1 uncultured Saprospiraceae bacterium
GACCCAACTTTGATTATTCCCCCCTTCATTTTTTCCCATCATCCACTTGCTGCGGAACAGTTGTCTCACTACAATTTTTATGGTCATTTACATCCCGGAGTGATTTTAGAAGGCTTTGGTGGTCAACAATTAAGGCTCCCCTGTTTTCATTTTGGAGAAAAACAAGCTATTTTACCTGCTTTTGGAGCATTTACGGGCTTAGCGATACAAAATTCAAAGCTTGGAGATCGCGTTTTTGTCATTGCGGAGGAAGAAGTACTCGAAGTTTAGGCTAAAACGGTTATTCGCCAAAATGAATTCCCCCTATTCCAAGCTCTTTCCTTTGGAAATTATTTAAAATTATCCCCTGGAAATGGCGAAGATCTTCTCTTGAGGATAATTTTGCAGTATTTCTATCCTTAAGTAGGTTTATGACCAATTTAAAGACCAAGATAAAGAAGATGTAATTTATACCAAACCCACTTTTTTGGATAGGAAATAGTCTTTTTTACATATATTTTCAAAAAAAATTAATTTTTTTTTGACTTTTTTTAGAGCAATCAATTGCCTCCTTTTTGCAATTTCAGTGCATTTCTAGCCTAGCATTATTTCAAGTAAAAAGCTAAGATTTTCCATGGTTTCATATTAAAATAAAAACTTAAGCGCTAACTCCACGCAGAAGCTATATTTAGGAAAAAGCAGTAACAACTCAATTGCCAAACGATACCCGAATTAGCATTTCTTTAGATTCTATCCATTTTATTTCCTTAGGAACTAACTAGCTGATAATTAGTACCAAAAACACTACAAGTCATATAACAATTTATTTTCGTGAGATATTTTTTATTCCCATCTTGAAAAAAATCATTAAACAATATTTTTCCATAACGTTACTACGCGAACAACATTCGTTTCAAATGAAAGCTGCGGATTACTAAATTTAGATGCCCAAAATTACAGAATTTAGCGGGGGAATTTAGTGAAGATCAGCTACTTACTATAGCAATATAAAAATATATTGTAAGCCTATTTCCAAGGAATTATTGAGCTATCCACAACGGATGGTGGCTGTTTGGAATTGGGATTTTATTGGGATTTTTCATATCTTGTCGACTATAGTACTATTCAAGAATTGTATCCGCTCTAAGCTTCGAGTTTAATACGATTAACTCGATCAAAATTTGTCTCTATTAAAAGAGACCGCTTATTAACAGTAAAAGTCATCATATATATTTTCATCTTTAGCAGTAACAAATGCAAATTTTGTTGTGTGTCATTATATGAATTATTTTGAGAGAATGACTTTTAAACGGCTTGACGATCATTCTCTGCACAAGCAGTAAGAATCATTGTTTTCAAAGATTTCGCGTCAATTTTTTTACCCTTAAGCTTTTAAAAGTAAGCATTAGAAATTGTAGAAGTATTTGTGGTTTGTTGAAAAAATAGGGTGTAATGGAACTGCTCGTATTCTACAAAAAATTTCCAATGGGTGCGTTATTTAACTGACATTGGCAGCGAATTGAGGTAGTCGAAAGACTACCTCAACTTTTTTTAGGGCAATACTGCCGCTATTTCAATCGCTTTTCCTTTCCTTCTATTTTCTAAAAAGCTTCAACTGCCTTTCTTTTTTGAATGGAAATTGGTTTTAAGCTGGTATCTTCCCTAGCATTGCCTATTTTGCGCAGCAAAACGCTAAGCATGAAAATAAGCATGAAAAGAGGAGCTTTATACGCCGTAATTATATGCGCACTACTTGCGGGAACCAATGGTCTCATGATTAAGTATATGTCGACGATGACGGCAAGTTCGATGGCTTGGTTTCGAGCAACGATTCCTGCGGGCATTTTCACCATTTGGATGCTGCAAAATAAAATCCCCTTTTTTCGTGGCAACTATAAAAAGATGCTAGGTGCTTCCGTGATCAATGCGGGACGAATCTATTTGTATCTCATTGCTTTTATTTATACTTCGATTGGAAACGCGGTGATTTTATTTTACGCTTGGCCAATCTTTGTCAGTATGCTAAGCGTCCTATTTTTAAAAGAAAAAATTGACAAATACCAAATTGGCTTACTCTTCCTTGCTTTTTTTGGTTTAATTCTAGCCTACTCCAATCAAAGTTTCAGCTTCGAAGATCAGGATTTTATTGGGATGCTTGCAGCAGTGGGCGCAGCAATTGGTTACGCAATTACCGTTATCATCTATAAATCAGAATCCGACAATTACGATAAAAATGAACTCATCTTTTATCAAAATATAGCGAGTGTTTTTCTTTTCTTTCCACTTTTTTTCCAAAATCTACCAGACATCGCTTGGAATCACCTCGGGATGGCGGGCATCTATGGTTTTTTGATCGGCGTCGTCGTTTTTAGCCTTTTTTTTTATGGGTTGAAACAACTCAAGGCTTCCACCGCTTCTTCTTTAATGTACTTAGAAGTAGTGAGTGCGATTATCTTAGGCTTCGTTTTTAGGAATGAAGTATTGAGTATCAATATGATTGTAGGTGGCACCTTGATTGTTTTCAGTAGTTTTTTGCTTACGCAAAGCAATAAAAAAGCGGCTGGTAGTAGTGATTAGGCGGCTTAAGTTATTTTAAAACACGGTCAATTTACTGGAAGTTTTTTGGGCACAAATCCATCTTTATTTTCATCGCCTTCTCCCTCTAGAGGTATCCTGTTTTGTACGAACCTAGCTATTCTTTTTATCACTAGTTATCTTTCAAATTATTTTATACTGCTAAACAAGGGTAACATTTCCTAGGGCATTTGTATTAAAGGATAATTGAAGTGCACAACAATTATTTTTGATCTATCACCCTTTCTTCTAATTATAAAATTGCAGCTAAAATTTACGGCTATAGTTTCAAAACAACTATTGAGGCGAGCTTCGCTATTTCCCGTAGTAAGCAGTAGGAGGATAGATCATAATTATTGGAAAGCTTTTCTTTTTTATTAAACAACTTCAATAAAAAACTAAGCTTTTCAACGCTCTATTTCAATACTAAACAATCAAAAATTATGAAAAAAATATCAACAGTTTTTTGGCTATTAGCGTTTTTGCACAGCGCAGTTTTTGCCACTACCATAGCTTCCGATTTATCTGCCCATCCTACTACAGCAGCATATACGGATGATACGAATACTCCTGCTTTAGTTAATTCCGCTTGTTTGAAACGAGAAACTGCAATAGAGTTGTTGCTAGAACAAATGGATTTCGATCCTAACCAATCCAACGTTTGGATTCCATACCAGGATTTTGGTTTTGGAGAAGGTTACGAAGGACTATTACCAGAAGGAACGGTAATTGAACCCGCAGCGTTAGGACTTGAACCTTTCCCCGGAGGAGCCATGGTTTTAGATGCACCAGCTTATTTCTTTTGGGTGAATGATGAAATTCCTGCAACCTTTATTCATCAAACACGATTTGTACTTTTAAAATTTAAATGTGATGACGATAATTTAGTCTTCACTGAAATCGAAACGAGTATCCAAGGATGGTGGCCAGTAATTAATACCCCAGATGGAGGACCTCAAACTTTTTATGATACAGACTATAACCGAGTTACGGATGCTCCCGTCGGTGTTGGAAATCCTAATGGACAAATATTGGGCATAGGGATGTCTTCAAGTGATCTTGTAGTAAATGATGCTCCTACCCAAAATTCAGATGTTACTCAAAATGCGACTGCTTATGGACTAGTCGGTCGTGGCTCTAACGGAAGTGATTTTGAGAATGATGTTAACACTTTTTGTGGTGATTTGCTAAATGCACACGGAGTTCCCCCCGGTAATATTGTAAAAGGAGGTGGCGGAATGGGAGGCATTATGGACTTAGATGGTTTAGGAAAAGCGATAGACTCCCTTTGTAACCTTGGAGCAGGAGGCTGTACCAAAATCTATGTTCGGTTGACTTCTCATGGTGCAAAAGGAAAATATGTATTAGGTAATGATGTCGTAAGTGCAAGTGACTTGTGTGATAGCCTTAAAGATATAACAAGTAAAAACGTACCGGTTTGTTTTTTATTAAATGGTTGCTGTACGGGTAGTTTAGTAGATGATAAAATATGGGGCGCAGCTCCAGGAAGTACGGTTATTACAGCTGCGGATAGTACTAGCTCTTCTTGGGGCGGTTCTATTAAATACCTTTTAGGTACAGATACGGTTAGAGGTTCTTTATTTCCGGACGCTTTTTCTAGATGTTTAAAAGATAAAAAAGCGGATAAAAATAAAAACAAAAAAGTAGATGAATGCGAAGCATTTGATTGGATACTTAAGAAGAAACCATGTTATACAATGTGTAAATACAATGTAAACTTTTATCCTGCTGGAGCGCCTGCGGGAACCCCAGGACCTACTACCCCAAATCCGAACCCGCAAAAGAAAAAGATCAAATCTTTAAAAATAAAAGTTGAAACGGGCCCTAATAAAGGAAGAACCTATAGCGCACCCTATAATAGTTTTGTCAGAACTTGCGACGGTCAGAAAATTGAATTGAGTGTTCCTGATAATGCAACGAATATCGTATGGACGGTAAATGGGCAAAATATCGATCAAGAAGGCGCAACGATTGTTGTTGAAAGTCCTCCAGTAGGAG
>CALFBG010000297.1 GCA_937951685.1 uncultured Saprospiraceae bacterium
TACTAGCATTATTTAAATTTAAGCATGCTTAACACTGCCGTGCATTTGCGGGGTGTTAATAGATTACCATTTCCAAAAATAAGTACATGAAACGAGCGATCATTGTTGAAGATGAAGTAAAAGGATTGAACAACCTCAAGAATTTGTTGGCGAAGTATTGCGAGGATGTAGAAATTCTTGCGGAAGCAGAAAGTATCCAACAAGCACAGAAAATATTGGAAGATCCAGCATTTGAAATTGATGTTGCTTTCTTGGATATTAGTTTACCCGATGGCTTAGTTTTTCAATTGCTTAATAGTTTGGAGCGCATCGATTTTGATATCATATTTATTACTGCCTACGAAAAATACGCCGTCAAGGCTTGTCAATATAGTTCGATTGGGTACATTGTTAAGCCAATTGATCCCGACGAATTACAAGAGTCTGTTAACCGGATTACGCCGGGCAAGCCCAATAAAATCAAGCAACGATTAGAAGTATTCAATCAGCATTATTACAATCCCAATGCCTTTGAAAAAATGAGCATTTCTGCTTTGGACGGGATTTACTTTATCAATATTAAAGAAATTATTCGTTGTGAAGCCGAAGATAACTACACACACATTCACCTCAAAGGAGGAGAAAAAATTACGGCTTCGAAAACGATTAAATCTTACCAGGAATTACTAGCAGGCGTCAATTTCTATCGCGTACACAAAAGTCATTTGATTAATCTTAATTATATGCGCAAATTCGTGAAAGGCGATGGCGGTTATTTAGTCATGGACGACGGGAAAAAGATCGAAGTGTCTCGTAGAAGAAGACCCGCTTTTATGGAAGAATTACGCCGTTTGCAGGAAGAATTATAAGTAATTTTTGGGCGTAATTCAATACTGGAATTTAGGGACAAATTTGAGTATTTTCGAGGTGAAAATACAGCTTAGAACGTTAACGAATGGCGTTTTTGTTTGTGGTTTAATCGACTGATATACAGTTGTTTGAATATTTTGTTTTTTCAATATATGGATTAACGAAACTAATTTAAAGCAGAAATAATGCAAGAGAAGCATTTTTCTTTTTGTAAATGTTAAAATTTATTTGTAAATTTACTTTACTGAGAATAAAAAATAATTACACAAACGTCCCAAATTTTAAAAACTATACTATGGGAAGCAAAATGAAAAAATCTCTAGCGGATTTAAAAAATGATCTACCTATCATGGATAGTGTAGAGCTGCTTCATACAAAAGGAGGTAATAAACAACCTAGCAAATGGAGTAACAACAGCTGTGGAGGCTTATTGCCACAGTAATATTTAAGAACTTATATTTCAAATATAAGAGGCTACTAATCCTGTAAAGGAAGTGGCCTTTTTGTGTTTATCCGATTCCTCATAATGAGCTACACCATCGCTAGTTCTAAATTGCGCAACTTGCGTAATCTAGAAAGACAGTTAGACAGTCAGAAAGATGATCAGCAAAAAATAATTTTGTTGGATCAAATTATTAGCTATTATGCCTTTACGAACGTTCGCAAAGCACAACGCTTACTTTCTAACCTCAGCGAAATCCTCCTACGTAAACCGAATATTGATTACAAACTCAAATTTCACCTCTACACGGCTTACATCGAAAATCAATTGTATAATTATTTTCTGGCCGAAATTCACTTTAAACAATCTTTAGAAATTCTTGAAGAGCGAGGCGCCATCAAGGAATTGGCGGAAGTATACATCGATTATGCAGGAACTTGCATCAATCTTGATAAAATGAAGCTCGCCATCACGTTCTTGGATAAGGCTTCTAAGATTGTGGAAGATTTTCCGGACGAACAGCTACAGGCGCGGATTACTTGCCGAGAAGGTTTTTTGAATTTACATTATTCTAATTACGCAAAAGCCATTGAGTTTCTCTTAGAAGCAGAGAAGAATATTAATGCTTCGGAGCAGGAATTAAATTTGAAAGACTACTATTTTTTAACTTTAATCCACAGTGGACTCGGGCGGATTTATTTGCGGAATGATGATATTGAAAAGAGTGTACGGGCTTACCTCAAAGTGGTCAACATGTGCGAGTCGCTCGGGATGCGAACGCGGTTGGCTTGGCATTATCTCAACGTAGGGCGAGGTTATATGTCGATGGGAGATGATGAAAGTGCGGAGAATTATTTCCGCAAAGCCATTAAAAATGTAGATGACATTAGTCAGCACGCGCGGGCGAGTGCTTACGCTAACTTAGGACATCTTTATTTCCGACGGCAACAATCTAACGAAGCCTTGCGATTATACGAAAAAGCCGAAAATTTATACAAAGAAAAATCTGCCGTTGATTATCATAATTTCTCGATCATCGAAAGTTGGAAAGCTCGGTTGTACGTCGCCACGAATAAACGAAAGCGTGCCAATAAGCATTTCATCAAAGCTTTTGAATACGCGAAGAAAGATAATGATTTGAAGCAACTGGCAAACGTCTGTAAAGATATTTCTGCTTTCTACGCCGAGCTAGAAGATTATAAAAATGCCTACGACTATCAATTGCTACACGACCAAATTACGGCTAAATACACCGAAAACCTGAATCGGCGTACAATGTTGGAAATGGAAGTAAAATACGAAGTTGCTCAAAAAAGACAAGAAGCAGAACTCCTGCGCTTGCAAGCAACGGAATTACAACTCAAAGCCCTGCGCGCGCAAATGAATCCGCATTTTATGTACAATGCGCTCAATTCGGTACAGAATTACATTACGTCCAACGAATTGACTTCGGCAACAAAGTACCTGGCGAAGTTTGCTAAACTGATGCGGCAAAGCCTAGAATATTCCGATTTAGAATTGATTTCTCTGGAAAAAGAAATTGAGTTTTTGGAAGATTACCTGTACATCAACCAAAAGCTACGCTTTGAAAAGAAGCTAGAGTATAAAATTAGGGTAGACGATGAGTTAGAGGAAGATATTATGGGCGTTCCGACGATGATTGTACAGCCTTACGTCGAAAATGCGATAGAACATGGTCTGCGCTCTAAAAAGTCGGGCATGTTGAAAGTAGAGTTTTCATTGCACAACGAAAATACAATTCTCTGTGTCATCGAAGATAATGGAGTTGGTCGAGCAAAAACGAAAATTTTGCAAGCGCAAGCGGAGGCTCACCTTAAACATCGTTCCCGGGGTACCAGTATCACAGAGGAACGACTTGAGTTGTTGAATAAATCTAACCGGGCAGGACTTTTTGTCAAAACAATAGACCTTTACGATGAGCAATCGGGAGCAGCGCTCGGAACGAGGGTAGAAGTGCTTTTGCCAATCAAAGTTATTCAGCGGTAATTCAAAATTATCTGATCGCATAAACAATGCTTTAATTCTTATCCAAGCTTTCTAAGTGACTTTCTCCAGTATTCACTTGTCCTATCCAATATACTTTGACAACAACTTACCGTTCCCTTGCTAAAATAGACCATTCGTCCTTATGATAAGTCCGTCCGTAATTCCTTATTTATATTAAATAAATTCGCTATATATTCGTCCCAGTTTTCTCATAGTATGTTTGTTTAATATCCCTGCACTTTGATCCCTCCTGAGGTGCAGGGAATTTTTTTGCCCCGTTCAAAGTAAGACACTCAGACAAAATAGCCACACCACTAATTTTCCACTTACTTCGTTTACTCATCATCTTAGACCTAAACCTTTTTAGTTAGAATGTATTCCGTAGAAGGCACAATCAAAAATAGGATCAAAATGACCGTTTTTAATGAAAATGACCGCTTTTTTATCATTTTGACCGCTTTCTAAAGAGAACTGACCGTTCTAGTGCTTTTACCATACACTACCTAATTCCTGTTTTTATGTCTTAAAAAGGCACCCTATATTGAGCTTAGTTTTCTCATAGTATGTTTAATTTTCCTACACTTTTTTTTCCCTTCTAAAGTGTAGGAACTTTTTTTTGCCTACTACTCAAGGGTGAAATCTAATCCTTCCAACTAAGCTTTTTATCTCGCTTTATTTTAATATTTATAAAAAATCTATTTAATAAATATTGAAAATCACCACATTCTAAGTAAAACATACCTCTAAATACCAATTCGTTCCCACTTTATAATTGAAGTTTTCATATTAGTTAAAAGTATACTATATTTGCATCGTGTAGTTTTCTCATAGTATGTTTATTTCTCCTACATTCAATAGCCTCCGAATGTAGGAGATTTTTTTTCCTTCCTAAATCGCCTACTTGCAAAGTTCTCCAATAGATTTTCTTCTTACGCCTAGTCTTCGTTTTGTTCAACTTTGTCCGATTGAGCTTATTCGAATGTTTGCTTCGCTCAAGCTTGAAATTTAAGCTCATTTAGCGTACGGGTACTTGAAGGGAGTGTCGCTTAGCCTAGAGGAAGCTGAATAAGGATCTTTTATTTTCCTTCGGATTCCCTTTGCATGATTTCAAAGTAAAGCGTTCTACGGTGTCCTTGTTCGTCTACCAAGGTCAGGCGATGTTTACCAAGCGTTGGCGCGAGTTCTAGTTCGTGGAAATTGCTGGTACTTCCGACGTAGGTTTGATCCAAGTGCCAATGCAAGGTGCTACTCGTTTCTCGGTGAACGGCTTGGAAGACGGTACGACTCAAACTGCCATCTAAATCTACGGGAACATAAATCTTGGTATTTGCTTTGGGATAAATGATTTGAATCGGATTGGTATGTTGTTGATTGACGGCTGCGGTTAAACAATCTGCTCTGAAGGGCGGAAGTTTTTGGTAGCCTGCATTTTTGGATTGGTAGTAATACGCTTCGATGGGCGGCAAAACGAACCAGGCTCGATGTTGCATTTCCGTAGGCGTTTCACAATCACTATTCACCTGATATTGTCCACTGCCATCCAAATGGATGAGCTGATGAAAAGGGCAGGCTTTTGCTTGCTGTGCCGTGATAGGAATCCACGTACTGTCCACCGGACAATGCGTTGCGGCTCGAAAACCACTTTGTTGACAAACGGGCACTTGGATTAATTCGTCGTAACTTGGTTCGAACCACGCGGGATCGGCCAAAGGATCAAATAAATCAAATAAAATGGGAGCGGCGGCTTTTACGCCGACCAAGCCCGGTCTTCCTTCTCCATCGGCATTTCCAGCCCAGACGCCGATGGCATAATTAGGATTGACGCCAATTGCCCAAGCATCTCTAAAACCATAGCTCGTTCCCGTTTTCCAAGCGATACGATTACTAGATTGAAAGTATTCCCATTCTCCTTCTGAATTAGGTCGTTGAACTTCTCGCATCGCCTCAAAGCTCAACCAACAAGCCGCCGCGCTAATGACGGGAGGTTCTTGTAACAGTTCCTTTCTAGATAGCGCTGTTCGCTGTTCGCCAAAAATATAACTGGCGGGTTCAAAACTACTGGGATGATACAGACCATCGTGTTGGTTGAAATGAGTCAGTGTATGTGCCATGGCAGCGTAGGCATTGGTTAAATCCCAAAGGCTGGCTTCTGCACCACCTAAAATTAAGGTTAAGCCATAATGATTGGCGGGGCGGTTCAAGCTTGTCAGTCCCAGCTTTTGTAAATCAAAATGAAATTTTTCTAGCCCATAATCTTGCAACATTCGAACCATTGGAATATTCAAGGAACGGACCAAGGCTCGGCGAGCGGGGACGACACCATCGTAACTCCGATAAAAATTTTCTGGTCGGTATCCTTTTAGTTGGGTAGGAACATCGGCGACCAAGCTGTTTGGTAAAATATTTCCATGCTGTAACATTTTTCCGTAAAGGAAAGGCTTGAGAATACTTCCTGTACTTCTAGGTGCTTGGAGGATATCTACGCGTTCTCCGTGGGCAGCTCCCGCGCCACTAACGTTACCTACATACGCAAGTACATTACCCGTTTGTACTGCTATGATTACGGCAGCGATATTGTGAATGCCATTGGCACTAAGTCGTTGATGGTGTTTTTTTAAAACCTGTTGGGTATGGATTTGAAGTTGAGGATTAATAGTCGTTTTAACTTTAGTGACTTGCCGCTGCTGTTTGCCCTGAAAAAAGTCTTGGTAGGCGCGGTTGAGGAGGTGTGGAGCCAACTGCGGTAGAGGATGAGGTTTGACGGGGAGTGGTTCCGTTTTAGCTAACTGGCAAGTTAAGCTATCTATTTTTTGTTGGTTTAATAAACGGTCTAGCAAACGATCTCGTTTAAGCCGTAACGCTTTTCGATTTCTACCGGGGTGAATGATAGCGGGGTTATTGGGTAAAACGGCGAGCGTAGCGGCTTCTGCCCAAGAGAGCAAGCGAGGTGCTTTGGCGTAATACCTCCAAGCCGCAGCTTCTAGTCCAACGACGTTACCACCAAACGGTGCATTCGAAGCGTAGAGTGCTAAGATCTCATTTTTAGAAGATCCTAACTCTAGGCGCGTGGCTAGAATGGTTTCAATTAATTTTTGAAATAAACTCCGAGCTTTGCCTTTTCGAGCCAAACGAATGACTTGCATCGTCAAGGTACTTCCTCCGCTGACAATGCTACGGTTTGTAATGTTTTGTTTGATGGCGCGTGCAATTCCAATGGGATCAACGCCGAGGTGTTGATAGAATCGTCGATCTTCAAATTCAATAATAGCTTGCGCAAATTTTTCGGGGACAAACTCATTATGTGGAAAACGCCATTGACCATCCGTCGCAATTCTAGCGCCCATTAATTGTCCTGCTCGATCCTCCAAAACCATACAGCTAGGATCTTTAAAAAGCGGATGGGGGAGACAAAAGTAATAGGAGACGATCAGGATAGCAAGAAGGAGCCAAGTGAATTTGGCGTATTTTTTAAATAAAAACTGGTATATCTTTTTTACCCTATTCATCTAAGTAGGTTTACCTAACTTTTGATCAATGATTTATATTTTCAGCGAAGAGTAGTACTACGCAATATTTTAACGTAGGGTAAGAACGAACTATTATTGAAGGGATGATTGATTCGTTTTAAGAACTACTATTTCGCAATTGTATTTTTAAGTGCTTCGAGCAATTTTGTTCCTTCGACAGAAAAATTGTTGTCGGGAGGAGTAGCGCGCAGCGACATAAAATAATGCATAAAGTTATCTGCAATAATTTCGTCGGGGTGAATAATGTATTGTGTATTGTCTTTGATTTGTGTGAAGAAGTCTGGAAACTCGGCCAGTTGAATGGTACTTTTTCCATTTTTATCAGAAAGTACTTTTCCTGCTTTGACTTGATAAATATTAAAATCGAGATAAAGGAAAAAGTCGGGCATGGCAGGATCATAATTTTTTTTCTTAGCGGTAATAATAGGAATAGCATTAATCTTTTCTTCTCCTTTCGTCAATTGAATACGTTGAGCAAAATTAATTCCATCGGGATTGAGTAGTAGAATTTCTTCCAAAGCGTTGTCCATTTGTAAGCTACCTAAAGTACCAATTTCTTCAAAGCCAATTAACTGGTATAAAGCTTTCTTCTTTTTGGGATGGTAGCGCGTATAGATATGAGAAAGTTCGTGGAGCATCGTACTTAAAAAAGCATTGTGGTTTTGTTGCTCCAAAGCATCGGCTGGAATCACGATGCTATTCTCTCGGGTGTAATATACGGAGTTACCATAATGTTTGCCGTGAGTTTTAATCAAGATAAGTTGAGAGGGAAAGATGTCGGAAGAGACTTGATTACACAATTGATACATTTCTTTTAAGACACCCTCTATGAAAGCAAGGTCAGCTTTGCTAAAGTCCATCACGTCTTTGCGTAAGAAATCTTTATAGCGGTCTACAGCCGTCTTTCTACTTGTATTCGGAGCGAAATTTTGTTTGATTTGAATCTCTATATCCGCCATTGAAATATAATCAAAGAAGTATTCTAAATTATCTTGCGTGATCGTTTGTCCCGCTGCGATACTGTCTTGAAAGATCACTTCGATCTTAGGGTCGAGGGTTAAGTTGTACTGGTTTTTTTGTTGTGTTTTGCAACTAAATAAAATTAAGGCAAAGAGGAGGTAAAAGAAGTTTTTCATATCAAATTTATTTTTTTGCAAAATAAGGGAAATACTAGACTTTCTCAGAGAAGTCGCTTTTTATTCTAAGGTTTGTCAATGAGCTTTCAAGTAGAGGCGATTGTAACGGTACTGAAAACTTCAGATTTGTCTTGCTCCTGAAATAATTTCAAAGGGAATGACTGATAGCGATAAAACTTCTAATTAAAAAGAAGTTATTTTTTTGGATATGAGTTTTTAATTGTTATATTTGTATAGTAGACAATTAATAACAAGAATGTCAACAAAGCTAAACACTTCACACGATTTCAAAAATACGGACTTACTTCTTAAGTAGTTTTTTGAAAAACATCTATCACTATTTCGTCCTATTATTAGTTCAATATTACAAGTTTGCATCAGTACACTGTACTGTACTATTTTAAACTGCGTTGCAAGTTTTCTTTAGGAAAACTGTCTTAGGTTCAGTTATGCTGAGGCCTAAGGGGATGGCTGTATGTAACTATTTTATTGCACACCACCATTAGGGAGATTTTTAGAATATCATTATTTATTTGCTTTGAATGCATAGATTTTCCCTTGAAATGGCATTGATTAAAATCATTGACTTACTTTTCGAGTGATTTTTTTTACGTGATTTTGAAAAACGCTATCGCTATTTCGCTTACTCATTAGTTCAAATTATAAGTTCCTATCAGTAGATTATTTATACTGTTTCGAACTTTGCTGCGCGGTTATTTTAGCAGTGATTTGTACTAGGTTTAGTTGTATCAATGCCTACGAATACAGCTGTATTTAATTGCCCCATTTTACAACATTAGGAGAGATTTAGGAATACCACCTATTTTGAAAGGTAATTGTTATGTTTAAAATAAAATAATAAAATAGATAGATTTTTTTAACCACTAAAAATTTAAATTCTTATGAAGAATGTATTAATTAACTTAAAGAAAGCAGTTTTATTAACTGCAGTTTTTTGTTTCTCCCTCAATTTTGCGAGTGCACAATGGACTCAAAATATTACTAATATTTACCCTGTAGATTTGTCGAAAAGTGTAATCATTGGGACCAGTAACCCCAATTTTAGTTCTATTTATAAGTTAAGTGTTACAGCCGCTAAAAATAGAAGTGGTATTTATGGACGAGCGGACGGTAAAGGACGTGCAATTTATGGTTACAATGCCAATGCTTCAGGATACGCAGGTTACTTCTACGGAAGAGTAAGAGCAGGAGGAATTAGTAATCCATCGATCGATCTTTTTACAGGGTCTAAAACAGCTCAATTTGGGCTTTCTAGTTGTAATGGATGTTACAATTCTTTTTCCAAACCTGGTGATGCTGTTATGCGAGTACTCGGTGGAGGAGATTTGATCTTTAGTATTCCTGGAACAAACTCAAATAGAAAGATTGCTTTTCATTCAGAGGGAGACAGAATTATGACAATTCAAGAAGTAGGTTCTTCCGGAAAAGTAGGGATTGGAACAACGAACTTCCCAACTACGATTGGTGGTGCGAATATCAGCGGCTACAAATTATTTGTTGAAGGAGGTATTCTCGCTGACGAAGTACGCGTACGCACTGGCTGGGCGGATTATGTATTTGAAGAAAATTATGAGCTTAAATCTTTAGCGCAAGTTGAAGCTTACATTACTGCCAATGGTCACCTACCCAATGTGCCTTCCGCAACAACGGTTGAAACAGAAGGAATTTCCATTGGAGATATTTCCAAAGTACAACAAGAAAAAATTGAAGAATTATTTTTGCACATGATTGAATTGAATAAGAAAGTAGAGACAATGCAAGCGGCGAATGAAATTTTGCAAGCGGAGAATGCAGCCTTGAAGAATAGAGTAGAGACATTGGAGCAGCAATAAAATAGTTGCGGTGCTTCTTTATTTAAAAAGAAACATAAACTAAATATGCTGTTTTTTGAAAAAAATTAATCATTAACGTTATTTTAAATAGCTCAAAATTATTTAGAATAGCAACTAAAAAATTAAGAAATGAAAAAAGATACTTACTATAAGTCTTCTTTTGTTCGACTCTTTACTGCTCTCGCTTTATGCTTTTGTACGCTAGGAGCTATGGCTCAAATTAGTGTGGGAGGAACGCCTTATAGTTTTAAGGAGAACCTCAGGAATGGCTATATCCCGATAGAAGTAATGGAACGAATTGATTTAGACAAAATTCGTAAAGAAGACGAAAAAGATATTGAAATGGAGCAACCCTGGAGATTCGGGATTGACCTAGATGTAAATTTTAATTTAGAAAACGCGGGAATCTGGAAAGCGTTACCCAATGGAGATCGAATTTGGCAACTGGAAATTGTTGCTCAAAATGCAAAATCTATCAATTTAATCTATGATGACTTTTTTCTCCCTGAGGGAAGTAGTCTATACATTTATTCTAAAGATAGAGAAAGTATGATTGGTGGTTTTACTAAATTGAACAATAAAAGAGACCGATCATTTGCTACCGGAATTACAAATGGAGAAAGTGCTATTTTAGAATACTATGAACCACGTTCCGTAAAAGGTCAAGGTGCGATTAGTATTGCTAAAGTGATACACGGTTACAAAAGTTTAGCGCTTAAGTTTAGAGATTTCATGGACTCAGGGCCTTGTCACGTCAACACTAATTGTGAAGAAGGAGATGATTGGCAAGATGAGAAAAGATCAGTTGCATTAATTATGCTTTCCAATAATACCCGAATTTGTACAGGCGCTTTAGTGAATAATGTAGAAGAAAATGGTCGTCCTTTTTTCCTCACAGCAAATCATTGTAATGGCGGTGGAAGTTCTAATACTTGGATCTTTATGTTCAATTATGAAAGCCCTGGGTGTGCGATTGTTGATGGACCAACAAATCAAACGGTGAGTGGATCAATTTTTCGAGCAAATAATGCAGCAACGGATATGCTATTAGTTGAGTTGGACGAAGATCCTAATCTTAACTTTCAGCCATACTTCGCGGGATGGACTCGTTTAGCACCAGGTCCTGGCGGAGTCATGATTCATCACCCCGCTGTAGATGTGAAGAAAATTGCGACCTACGATGTTACGCCACGAATTGGTTTGGCTAGTGATCCTAGAGATCCACCACTCCCCGGAAATTATTGGTTTACATCATCATTCGCTGCGACTACAAATGGTCAATCCATTCCAGAAGGTGGAAGTTCGGGCGCGCCGATTTTTAATAATGATGGTAGAATTATTGGGCAACATCGTAGAAGTGATCCCGGGGATTGTGGAAACGCTGCCAACGAATTTTCTTGGTCCGGACGTTTCGGTATTTCTTGGAATAATGGAACGACTGCCGCCAGCCGACTTCGGGATTGGTTAGATCCCAATAATACCAATACCAATACCATGAATGGTGCTTATTTTTGTGTTAATAATATTAATGCAGATTATGATATTATTTCCAGTCGAGAATATACAGTTTCCAATCAAATTACTGCCTCTGGTGAGGTAAATGGTGCCAGTACAGTTAATTTTCAAGCAGGCAATCAAATACTACTAACGGAAGGGTTTCATGTAGATGCTCAAGGCGCTGGTAATTTCCGTGCATTCATCGGAGCTTGTACACCACCTATCGCTCCTCCTATGGAAACGGGTGACGCAGTAATAGCAACGGAAAATAATACGGCTGAAGAAGATAGTGCGGAGGCAGTTTCATCCGCTAGTACAGGACTGTTGATCTACCCAAATCCTGCTACCAACTTGCTTACGGTAGAATATCAAGGAAGATTTACTTATACCTTACACAATGTGCTAGGAGATGAAGTATACCGACAATCGGGTAACGAAGCGCATATTGCTAACGTTGATATCGCTAATTTGCCTCCGGGGATTTATTTGCTAAAAGTAAATACAGAGAAAGGCATTTTGTCAAAAAAATTCGTAAAGAAGTAACTTTATAGAGTAAAATGAATCAACAAGCCCCTTCGTCGCAACTGCATCGAAGGGGCTTATTCGTTCGTCGCTAAGCTAAAATTTAAACCTCCTTCATCGACAAATTCACTCGCCCTCGGTCAATATCAATTCCAATCACTTTGACCTGAACT
>CALFBG010000298.1 GCA_937951685.1 uncultured Saprospiraceae bacterium
AGGCTTGTAATTTAAAAGTATAGGAATAATCTCGCTGGGTGCGTTTAATATAGAAGTTGTTTAAAAACTCCAAAAATGTTTACGAATTGATCTTTTTGTCCAACTTTTCAGCTTTTTCATCCTCCGTAGCGCTGCTACGAACTCCTAAAAGAGCTTCAACCTGCCGGCCGGCAGAGGCAGGTTTGAACAAAAACCTCTGCTTACTTGCGTGAAGGCAAAGCCTTTCTCAACTGCTTTTAGAATTATTAAACAACTTCATACTGAGACTCTTCTCTTTCCAACATATTGCTACTTTTTGTGTAACGCTATTTTAGGACGGGACAAACAAAAAACAAAAAAAGCTGTCTCTACTTGCTGAGACAGCTTTTTCTGTGCATAGTATATTTTTCGATAATCGAATTACTTTACCGCCATTTTTTGACGTGCTAAAGTTTGCCCACCATTTTCAATCGTGTAAAAATAAACACCGCTTGATAAGTCTGCCGCAAAGATGCTTACTTGACCATCGCCAGCTTCTAGGTTCGAACGAAAAATAGCTTTTCCATTTAAATCATAAATGACGAGTTGCGCCGTAACCATCGTAGAAGGAATCGTGTATTGAACTACGGTTTCTCCCTGAAAAGGATTAGGGCGATTCTGACGTAGACTTACGCCTTCCGTAGAGATAATTTCAGTGCCCATTCCCATGCGCTTTTCGTTCTGCATATTCAAACGAGCCTCTAAGGCTTTCAAGCGATCTTCCAAAGTATTGATCACTTTTTCTTGCTGATTCAACTTATTTTCTAACTGCAAATTGATCTCAAGTTGCTCGATTAAACCGTCGTCTTGCTTAACGATAACTTCCTTCAACGCTTCGGTAAGTACAGGAATCACTTGTGTATATTGCATCACTTGATAATCTGCTTGTCCTTCTTTTGAATCATCCGCAACACGTACTGCATTTGGCATTACCTTCTGTACTTCTTGAGTAATAAATCCATATTGCAACCCACGGTTTAAATTCAATTCAGGACGTTCTTGGGTTAAATATTCATAAGTGACACCACGTAGTTTCTGCACTAAGTCTGTCGCATTTTGAATTTCGGTAACGCCTTTTTTCAAAGTGCGATCAGAAGGAATCCAAGTGCCTCCGTTGGCAATCGCACTACCATAAAGTGTAAAGACGGTATTGTTAGAAGTGTTTCTACCGAAGAAAGAAATAAGCTGTCCGCAAGTAGCTGATGGCGAACCAGAAAAGTCCTTGTCTGAAATCCAAAATCGCGAAGAGGTGAAAACAAGATTAGGAACAAAAAATGAACTGAAAATTCTTTTTACTCCCAAGCTAACCGCCGTAGTACTACTAGATTGTGCGCGGAAGCCATAAAGATCACATCCGCCACCCGATTCTCCGATAGCGGTAAATTTACCTGCGGGGTTAAAAGAGGAACCTGGTAAACCGGAATAAATTCCTAAATTATCAGATAAAGTTAGTTGTGCAGCAGCATTTGTTGGTAGTAAAAATAAGGCTAAACAAATACAGAGCAAAGTATTGATTTGATGTTTCATGATAAGAATTTTAGAGGTTAAAAAATATCTGTTCAGGCGAAGGATCGTACAGTGATACTTCGCTCATTGAGCGCATAGGAATTGCTGTTCGCTTGTAGTCAAATCAACTACGCGGAAAGCCATAAGAGTTAATGCAAATTGAATGTAAATTCAATGTTGTATTATTGCTTAAAGCCGAGACCAATAAATTAATTTTGTTATTTTTACAACTATAGAAGTTTAATTCGAAATGCGAGCGTTAGTTGTTATTTGATAAACAGGATATGATTTAAAAGGTTTAAAAATTGCTTGTTTTTTTTATTTTTAAAATCTTTAGAAAAACTACTTGTACTACGGGCTAACACAATTCGTCAAAATATACTATTGTTTGACTTCGTACAGTTGCTAATCTTTGAGAATCATCACTGCTAAACTTCCCAAAAGTATGCATCCAATCAAAAGGGTAATCATAAAGATCACATGAAATGGGAAAATCCAATTAAAGATAATTAAAACGACGAGCAGTAGAACGACGAGTAGTAACTTTTGAAATAGCGTTGGACTGGAAACTGTTTTAGGCATAGCAAAGGATTGAATATGATGGAAGTTGTATAGGAAATTTATATAGAACAGTTAGAAGGAAAAATAGTTTGGAAAACTTAAGTTTTAAATTGCAGCGGCAAAATCAAAATTAATTAAAAAATTCTAATCATAGAAACCTGACTTATAGGGCATAATTGGTTCAGAAAAGCAGGAGGATTAAGCTAATTTAGTGAAAATCTTACTGCGTTTAAATTTACGTTTTTATTACGTTTAAGTACCAATACAAATTATTTTACTTATTAACTTGCATCATCTTTTGACCAGTCTCTTCGTTACTCAAAGCCTTCCTAAGCAAAGGCTTAAGGCGGTTTTCGTGCCTCGATGCTGATCAAAATCTAACACAATTTAATGGCAAAGTAATTTTGTCTTAGTACTGAAGTAGGTTTACCTAATAAATTCACTAATTTATGACGAGTAAATTTTGTTTCACTCTTCGTTAAAAAGCCTTGAAAACCACTAGGTTTCCTGCATTTTTCGCCTCGATTGAAGCAAAATTTCCTTCCGTCAAAATCACCAATCTATTTGGTAAACCTACTTACTAAACTTTTAAAGTTTGGTAAACGTAATAATTAAAAGCACAACTGGTATTAATTACTACGAACCTTAGAAAAACGATATGAAAATACAAACTGTACTCTTGATTTTATTTGCTTTGATTTCCCTGAAAATGAATGGACAGCAGACGGAAATCGTTGGAAAAATATTATCTGAAAAGGACTCAGCCTTAATTGGAGCAACCATTATTGTAAATGATTCCATCGGAACGGTAAGTGGGCGAGATGGTCTTTTTGCGATAAAAATGAAAGGCCTTACGCAAGCCGTTACGCTGCAAGTCCGAAGAATTGGATACGAAACGCTTGACACGCTTATTGAAACGAAAGCGCTCAAAACCTATCTAGAAATAAAGTTGAAGAAAACGGTTTATTCGCAACCAGAAGTTGAAGTAGTAGATAAAAAAATCACCAAAATATTTGATAAAAAAGATTGGGTAATCTTGGATTTAAAAATCTATCAAAATTTGTTATTTCTCATTTATCTCGAAGGGGATAAACGCTACGTCGGACGGGCGAAAACCAATGGTGTTTTTATTGACAAAATAGCAGTACGCGAAAAGTATGATCGGATGAAAGAAGCTTGTACCGGTAGTTTGTATTTTTTAGCCCGCGATGGCTATGCGATTTTAAAAATGGACGCCGATTCGACTTCGGCTTTTGCCTTGGAAGCGGGAGCCTCCATCAATGACATTAAAGATTACATCGAACCTTGTTTGTTTAAAGTAGATAATAAATACTTATTTAAAAGTTACGCTAGACACAACAAAGTAGTAAACTATTTCAGATACAATGAAGCCAAAAAAACGGAACTCGTCATTAGGTTATACGATCAGGCGGCGGCAGAGGTGGCGCAGTCTTACTACCGAGAGATTATCGGAATGTATTATCAGGCGGTTGCTAATCCTTCTCCCGATGACATTGATGCAGGGATTGAGCGAGAAAATTTGATCGCGCGAGGGGAGTGGTCGGGAAATTTAATGGATCTAATGATCAATACAGATATCCACTTTGCCGTAAGTTATTACCAAAATATAGAGGCTCGTCCCATAAAAACGATTGAATTTAAATGGGAAGACGAAGGCTATGTTTTTGATCATTTGAACCAACTGGTCTACCGAATTTCAACGCGTTCGGGCGAGGCAGAAGCCTTGTATATGAAGGGCGATTATTTAAAAGATAAAAAAGCAGACTATCAGCTTATTCAAGATAAAGCCAGAAACATCAACTACCTCATTGATGATAAAGATCAATTATTTTATATGAAAATTACCAACGATGCTGTATCGCTAACGCCAGCTTTTACCATTGAGGAAAAATTTTCGTTCGTTAAATATGTCTCTATCCACGATGGCGTATTATATTATGTCTACAAACCAAATAGAACAACGCCTTACACTCAAATCAAGACTAAAAAGTTGGAGTAGAAATGGGGAGGATTTGTAAAGAATGCTATCTTTAATCAAAAAATAGCCATTGCGATCATACAATAAACTAGCCATTGAATATATTGAAGCTTATGCTAAAAAAAGCATAGACGAAGCGATGGATACCATTCTTCGAGTCTGCCAGTTTTCTAATATCTCTGCTAATGAGCTGATTCAAGTACTGGAAAAAATAAAAAAGAAAGCGAAGATTGCCATTCATTTTCATCCGTATCGCTTAAATGGCGCAGGTAAAAATGTGTTAGTCTTATTAGCTGAAACGGGAATTTATAAAAGCCAATTTGAAACTCAAATCTCAAACGGTTCCCTGACGGCTTTCAAAGGAGGCGCAAGAGATCAATGGGAAAATATACTATTTGATCATATCTTTTCCAAGCATGAAGTAAGCATTGCGGATCGACCCAAATACGGGGCTTTAAATTTGTTAGGACATCCAGATGGTCCTTCTCCGAGATTTGGCTCTTGTTATTTTTTATTAAAACCAGTCTGTTCCAACTACGCCACCTTCAGCTATTTAGATTCCCATTTGAATCCCAAAGAAAGGGGAACCATAGCTTTTTTTCACGATATAATTTCAAGTCTTTTGCAGGAATGTTTCGAAAGAGATTATGCCTTGGGAGAAAAAAATATTCGCCCTAAGCAACTTTTGAAAAAGATAAATGATCACTTAGCGGTAGCGGATGTATCTTTCCTTGATCGACCAGCAAGTAGCAATTTAGATCATTACATAGAAGCCCAAGTGCATAGCTCAATTTCTTTAAAGCAAGATGTTGCTTGCTTGGTTGCAGATGCTTCTTTCAAAAATACCAGCTACGAAAAATTGCTCCATCATTTATGCGATCAATATGCGATTTCCCTAAAATGGAACCAAGGTCTTGAATTAGCTGTAGCGGCAGTTCCTAATGATTTTAGAGGGAATTCGATGCCTGCTCTCGCCGCCGCAATTGGGATTGACCAAAAAATCAATGCTTATATCATTGGTCAAGCAGAACAGCGTTATCAGAAAGAAATTAAAAACCCCGTCGAGCTTCAAGCTAAATTGCAGGAGTTGAAATACCTTTGGCATACGCTGGTAAAATATGGAAAGCCCATCGTTTCCGCGTAAATAATTTTACGAATTGCTGAACGCTTCGTCGGTGCAAAACATTTAATAAAAGAATACTTTATCTTTGGCTTTTATTTTGCATCGCGATACAGAGGAGTTGTTAAATAACTTCTTCGCTAATTCTGGAATCTATGACGGACGAGTTTAAAAACGAGTTAATACAAAAACATAAAGAAAGTCAAGCTTTTCCTTCGAATCAATCCATCAGGGATTTATTTGAAGACACTATGGCTTTGTTGTTCCCAAGCTTTTCGGATCATCGCTTATCGAGTATGGCCTTAATTGAGGAAAGCGTAGCAAGCATTCGCGATCGGTTGGAGCAACTCATTCTTTTTCATCCTTCTTTTTGTCAGGAATCTTCTAAATTGGTAGTGAATAGTTTTGTTGCGAATCTGGAAACGATTGAAAAGGCGCTTAGTATGGACTTAGAAGCGATCTACAAAGGAGATCCCGCGGCAAAGACGAAGGAAGAAATCATTCGGAGTTATCCCGGATTCTACGCCATTGCGGCCTATCGAATTGCCCATCAGCTCCATGAACTTTGTATCAACGTCATTCCAAGAATTATCACCGAATTGGCACACGATAAAACGGGCATTGATATTCATCCTGCCGCGAAGATTGATCACTCTTTTTGTATTGATCACGGAACGGGTATTGTGATCGGAGAAACGACGGTGATTGGTCATCACGTAAAACTTTACCAAGGGGTTACCCTCGGTGCACTTTCGGTGAATAAGGAAGATGCCGACAATAAGCGACATCCGACGCTAGAGCCTCACGTTGTCGTTTATGCGAACGCAACGGTCTTAGGCGGAGAGACGACGATCGGTCACCATAGTATCATTGGTGGAAACGCTTGGGTGACGAATAGTGTCGAGCCGCACTCTACGGTATATTATGTCATTGGAAATAATCAAATCAAAAAAAATAAACTACCATCATGATTGAATTAGTGGGAAATACTCCTTTAGTTGAACTCAAAGTACTAAATCAAAACCCTAAGGTTACTATCTTTGGGAAGTTGGAAGGACAAAACCCTGGCGGTAGCGTGAAGGACAGAGCCGCTTTGAATATGATTACCAAAGCGATAGAAAGAGGGGAGTTGGGGAATGGTCAACAAATTGTGGAAGCGACCAGTGGAAACACCGGGATTGCCTTAGCCATGATTGCCGCCCTCAAGAAAATTCCAATAACCTTACTCATGCCCGAGTCCGCCACCGAAGAACGCAAAGCAACGATGCGCGCCTACGGTGCAAACTTAATCTTAACCGACGGCGATAAAGGCATTGAATATTCCAGAAAGCTTGCCGAAGAAATGGCTTTACAAGATGAGTTTGTGATGCTGGATCAATTCAGCAATCCAGATAATCCCAATGCACATTACAAAAGTACAGGACCTGAAATCTGGAAAGATACTCAGCAAAAAATCACACATTTCGTGAGTTCTATGGGGACTACGGGAACCATCATGGGCACTTCCCGATATTTGAAAGAGCAAAATCCAGCCGTGCAAATTGTTGGGGTACAACCACAGGAAGGCGCAAGAATCCCTGGGATTCGTAAATGGAGTCCCGCAATGGTTCCTGCCATTTGTGATTTTTCGCAAGTAGACGACATTCGCTTCGTGAGTACGGAACAAGCAAAAGCGATGACTCGACAATTGGCAAAAAAAGAAGGCATCATGGCGGGGATGAGTAGTGGTGGTGCTACGGCGATTGCGGTGCAGTTGAGTCAAGAAATTGAATCTGGTGTTATTGTTTGTATTATTTGTGATCGGGGGGATCGGTATTTGAGTTCGGGCTTGTTTGGGTGAGAGAGATTATATCATCAAATACTTTAGGGAGAGCGAAATAGTTACAAAAGCGATAACGGAAAAATAGTGAACTCAAAAAAGACAGTTGAAAGATGTCAATGACTCAAGTAGCAATACTAAAAAAATCGGATTTGCCTGTTTTGTCGAAGCTTGACAGTAATATCCAAAAAATGGGATATGATTTTAACATAATTGCAGATAATAAGAATGTTTTTTTTGATGAAGCGGGATTGACTTGTACAATAAATGGTCATGAAACATACTTCGAAATTTACATGGAGGACCCCTCGGCCATAATCCATGAATTTGCATTTATTCAATCAGACTTATCAGATGAGGATATCGCGATCTCATTTGTTTGGGGAGCAGACTTTGGAGCAGGTGCAAGTATAGGGTTAATTTCAATTGCCTTAATTGATAATTGCAATGCGCTAATTTATTGTTTAGATGATGAAATGAAGTATACTAGAGCAATGCTTTTAGAAGATATGCCTTCGTTTTTGAATGAACTAAAGGGAGGTAAGGTTTGAAATGAACACGTTAAAATGATGAAATACCTTATGTATCCGCGCAACGATGGAAAATAGGATGGAATAAATCGTAGCAATCTATCGTCAGGCTATATTGGTTCTCTAAAAAATAAAGCTAAAAAACAAATGATAAAAATATTTCAAAAAATAAGAATGAAATCGGTGAATGGCGGAAAGCTAAAAAACTATTTAATTTATGCTTTTGGCGAAATTTTTCTAGTCATGATTGGGATTTTACTCGCGTTGCAAGTTAATACATGGAACCAACAGCGGATTGAGCGAAAAAAAGAAGCAAAAGCTTTGGTAGATTTGTTAGAAGAAGTGAAGATCAATAAACAAAGAATCGAAGCAAAGCAAAGCTTAAGATTTGCGGTGGTGCCCAGACTGAGGAAATACATTACGCTATTATCAAGCGGAGAGGCAAACTATCAATCCTTTGACGAATTCCATTCCTCCGAATATATTATAGGTATGACCAATCCATCAAATGGCGTGATTGACGCTTTGATTTCTTCTGGTGAATTAAACCTAATCTCTAATGATTCTTTAAAATATTTACTAGCAGATTGGAAAGACCAAGCGGGAAATCTGTACGAAAATGAACAAATATTATGGAGTTCTACCTTAGACTATGTTGGCTATTATGAACAGTTGATCATTGACCCTAGGCAAGTATGGAAGGACTGGGATGCGAAGAAAATAGAGGATTCTTTTAATCGCTTACAGTCAAAAATACCTTATCGGAATAAATTGATCGCATATGAAAGTTGTAATAGAATTGTCATTGAAGAATGTAAATTAGTATTGTCATTCATTGAGAGAATTATGACGCTGCTTCAACGGGAGATCAAGGATAAGAGCGACTATTTATAAAAAAAAGTAGCTATTTAGTAAACCTACTTAAGTACCAATACAAATTAAGTCACTTATTAACTTGCATCATCTTTTGACCAGTCTCTTCGTTACTCAAAGCCTTCCTAAGCAAAGGCTTAGGGCGGTTTTCGTGCCTCAATACTGATCAAAATCTAATACAATTTAATGGTAAATTAATTTTGTCTTAGTACTTACAATAATTGCGCTGTAGTTTTCAGTTTTAGGCGACTACCAGCCCTACACATTGACTGCACGGAATTACAATCAATAAAATAAATGAAAAATTTTCACCTTCAGTTTGGCGGTAAAGTTACAAAGGAACTCGAAGCGCAATACGAAAAGTCAGCTAATTGGAAAGACGGAAAATTCCAGAATTTGGAAGAGACGAAAATGGACATCACCTTAGGAAAAATCCCTGGTGTAATTTACAAGCAATTGACCAAGAAAGGGCAACACCCCGAGGCTAATTTACCAATTCTTCCTTTTGCTAAAGAAACTTTTTTGGCAACCGCAGCGCATGCTAAGTTTATCTGGTACGGTCATTCTGTGGTACTGATGCGAATGCATGGCAAAACGATTTTGATTGATCCGATGCTAGGACGAGATACGACGCCAATTGCGCCTTTCGCCAATAAGCGATTTTCAACCAATAGCTTGTCCTTGATTGATGACTTTCCGGAAATAGATTTGATCTTATTGACACACGATCATTACGACCACTTGGATTACGATAGCATTCAAAAATTAAAACCTAAAACCAAAAAATACTTTGTTGCGTTAGGATTAAAGCGTCATCTCGTCCGGTGGGGCGTGGAAGCGGACTTGATCACAGAGTTTGATTGGTGGAATGAGCAAGTGCTCGGCGATATGCAAATTACCTTTACGCCAACCCGTCATTTCTCGGGGCGTGGCTTAACGGATCGAGCGAAATGTCTTTGGGGCGGTTGGGTATTTGAAACGGAAAAAGAGAAGATCTGGTTTAGTGGTGACGGTGGCTACGGCAAACATTTTAAAGCGATTGGAGAACGGTTTGGTGCGTTCGATTTTGCCTTTATGGAATGCGGGCAGTACAACGAAGACTGGCGACCAATTCATATGTTTCCGGACGAAAGTGTACAAGCGGCATTGGATGCTCAAGTCAAAAAAGCAATGCCCGTTCATTGGGCAGGCTTTGCGCTTTCCTACCAACATGAATGGACGGATCCGGCGACGGAGTTTGTGAAGTTTTCGGAAGCGAAACAGTTAAGCTATCTACTACCTCCCTTAGGGCAATTATTTACTTATTCCGATACCATGCAGGAGCAATGGTGGAGGCAATAAGCAAGGTGTTTATTATAAAAAAAATCTACCATCAGAGTGAGGAGCCGTCTGCGGTTACTAAACCTCTTAAGTTCGTTTTAACGACTACTTTTTAGCACCTAGCGCATCAACTCGTAAAAAATAAACTTTTTGCTAAGCCCAGCGTAGCGCTTATCGGATTTACTGTATCTTTACCCCTCGCGCGGGCTATCATTTGGCTTACGCGGCATAAAACTATAGATATGATTGAGTTTTGGAATTCTTTAGCTTATACTACGAAGTTTTCAGCTATTGCATTTGTTGCAACTGGTTTTTTGGGGCTTTTCAGTATGGGTATTTTGGGAGCACTACTTTACTATCCCGTTTCCTTTTTTTTCAACGCTTATCCTACGCTTAACGATTGGAGTGGCGATTGGGTATGGCCGGTTATGATTGGTGCGGGGATGTTGTGGTCCGTTGGGTTTATTTTTGGCGGGCTGGCGTGGTATTATCTTCAGGATCAGATTGCTTCCATTGCGCTGCTTCGCATCATCTATATCCTTATCCTTTGGATTTGGGCTGCTTTCATCTGGTACATTTTAATTAAAATAAATGTTAAGCCTACTTAAGTACCAATACAAATTATTTTACTTATTAACTTGCATCATCTTTTGAACAGTCTTTTTTTACTCAATGGCTTAGGGCGGTTTTCGTGCCTCCATACTGACCAAAATCTAACACTATTTAATGGCAAAGTAATTTTGTCTTAGTACTGATTAAACGAAAAATACTTTTCGCCAACGCGCTAAAATAATGTAATGAAAATACTTCCGCAATTCATCATCAAAGAAATCGCCACCGCCATCGCCAATGGCAATACTTGCTATTTCCATCGATATACCGCCAAAGTCACTACCATTGATCCTTCCACGGAAGATCCTGCGCTACTCGCCGCCCAAGCAAAGGCGCTGGCGCTAGTAGAAAAGAAGATTGGAGACTACGTGAAAATAGAAAAACTAAGCAACGAAAATCAACTGGTTATCATGAAGGATTTTCTGGAAGAGTTGCCAGATCGTTCCATCCGCAAGCAATTGTCAAACGCCCTAAATCGAAAGAACCCCGTTCGCAATTTTAATCAAGCAGTCGAAAGTAATATGGAGTTGAGCATCCACTGGGGAAATTTTAGTTTTGATGAATATCAGCGCTGGGTGTCTAATTTGATTATTGATGCTTATAATTATTAAGGGGAAGGCATTAATGTTAGAGTCACCTCGAAGCTAAGGGCATATCGTCAAATATTAACTAATGCGCCATGAAAATATTGAATAAAATATTAGTTTGGTTTAAACCTAAACCCAAAGAAGATATAGATAGTCGCGATTTTGAATGGTGTATTGTTGGTAATATAGTAGCGGAGCATTACTGGGGAGAAGAGAAAATAATTAGGCGAGGAGCAAAACAATTCCGACCAGGAGCAAAAGTATACTGTATGCCTGAATTTCCTGGAATGGCACACGAAAGTATTCGGGTGATTGGAAAACCGCGAAAGCAAAATAGACTTATTAATGTTGTAATAAGAACGAAGTTGATAAAAAATTTTAGAGTTCAAAAAGTATATCATCCGAAGATTCAATTTGACATTGGAAGTCATTTCTTTTATTGGAATAATAGACGCTCAAAAAATGAGTTAAAGGAACTAGAGCAAATGGTTAAATATCTAAATACGCTAACCGAGGAAATAAATAATGGCTAATAAAAAATGAATGAGTAGAAGGGTAATCATATTATTTCCAATAATTATTTATCTTTCCTGCAAGGATACATTCAATCCATTATTTGTGAGGTTGATGTTTTATTTGATGTAGCGGAAAAGACTAACATCTCCTTCTTCTCAGCTGAAAAATATGTAGATTACAAAACAAATCTTTTTTTCAAAGAAGGTAGTATTTCAAACAAAGACGAGTACCGCGATTGGAGAAACTATTATTACTTAGCGGTATTTGATTTTAAAACTAGTAAATATCGGACTTATCCCGCTTGTAGCGAGGATTATCAGAGACAACAAACTATGAAAATGAAGTGCAAATAAAGTCTCTTAAAAGCTTTATGAAGTATATCAAAAAACAAAAAATGCCAACTCAAACAGAAGTCTCCCTTACGCCAAAATGGATACGCAATCAAGAAGTTCAATACGAGGTTTATCGAAAAGATCATTTTTCCTACGCGGGAAAACAGCGGTATCCGATTGAGAATGCTTACCCGCTACGCCTAAAAGTGCTCAAGGTAAAAAAGAAAACCATCGAACTGGAAGCACATTATCCATTGGGGTATTTATATTTATTGACTAGTTTCCAGCCTTTTAATTCCTTAATCGGAAAAGAAGAATTATTTCAGTCGCGGGAAGGAAATCGCTTTGTTTACGTCATCAATAAAGACGGATCGTTTAAGAAAATGAAAGGACTTGAAAAGGTAAAAGAAGCACTTAAAGCGATAGCTTCTAAAATCAAAAATGCGGACTTGAAAAAGAAAGAACGGAAAAGAATGCTAACAGATTTAAGTGATCTCATAAAATCTAAAAAAGATAAAAAAGACTATTTGTCGAGAGATATAAAAAGAATTCATCGATACTATGGCAATATTATTCCTGTAAACTATTTTTATAATAATGCATCAAGCTTCGACCAAGCAGACCTTGAAAAAGAACTACATAAATTAAAAGGAAAAGCCGCCAAATTTATCAAGCTCGCCACTGAGAATTACCAAGAATTAGATTTTGTCAATACTTTTCAAACGGATGAGGATTTGATTGTAGAGGAGATTTCTGGTCTTAATCTAATCTCGGTTGCGCCCGAAGAAAGACATGATTTATCTCAACTTATTAAAGCTTATCTGGATAAGCGTTTCAAAATAGAGGATTACCATAATATTACTTTGCATCAGGGAATCAGCAGTTTTAATCTTAAAAATAAACACTTAACAACTTATACTGATATCAGAAGAACAATCAGTGATAAGATGCAAAAAATAGAAGAAGTGAAAATGAAAATGGTCAAGGACTCCTTTACAAAGTATTCAGTCCACAAAAAATAAATAAATGAAAAATTTTACCATCCTTGAACTGGAAAAATTAAAAGATACCGCAAAGTATAAAAAAATAGAGGAAGGTATCTATGAGAAATTGAGGGATGATGGTCGCTACTCGCCGCCTTGCATTGCCCTGTCTATGGAATTGGAAGCGGGAGAGAATAGCCAATATCCATTGGAAGATATTTTAGATAAATACTTAGTGCACGTTGAAGATTTTTTGGAAAGTGAGGAACCAAGTATCCTTAAATATATTTTTGGCGGAGGACTTGAGGAAATCCAGCAGTTGAAAACAATTGTTGGAAAAAGAGCTTATAACGAAGAATTTGTTGATGAAGATGGACAGCCCCGAGTGAAGTTAGTGATTGCCTAAGGACGGAAACAGGATCAGGGAAAATGCTACTTGCTATTGCTTTGAACTATGAAGTTGTTTAAAAACTCCAAAAAAGTTTACGAATTGATCTTTTTGTTCAACTTTTCAGCTTTTTCATCCTCCGTAGCGCTGTGTCATAGGACACGAAGTTGGGTTTGATTAAATAGTCAAAAAGTTGTAAACTTGTTCTTTGAAATATTGCAAAATCTAAAATCATGGGAAAAGCACTTAGCTATGCTGTTCGTGAAAAAATAATATCTCGCAAAGAAAAAGGAGAAAGCTTTAAGGAAATATCTTTGGCTCTAGGTTGTTCAGAATCAGGAGCAAAAAAGATCTGGTATTCCTATAAAAAGCAAGGATTATCAGTATTAGATAATAATTATTCAGGATGTGGTCGAACCTCAGTTTTCCCACAAGCAATACTTGATGCTATTGATGAAATAAGAGATAACAACCAAGGAGCTACCTATGTGTATAGCAAATTGGTTAAAGATTACCCTAGTTTATCAATACCCACTGCTCGAACAATTAGTCGTTGGTGGAAAAAGCAAGGAAAAAACCGCCAACGAGGTCGTCCAGTGTCTTCTGAAAAAAAACTTGGGTAGAACAAGCACACCACACTTGGCAAATAGACGGTAAAGAACAAGTAGTTTTAAAGAGTGGTAAAAAGGTAAGCTGGATGAACATAGCAGATGAAGGCACGACGGCTCATTTAAAAGCAATTGTGCAAGATTGCGTAACTGTTGGTTCGATGTGTGAACAATCCGTTACTCGATTAATTAATGATTGCTTCAAAATATGGGGTTTGCCTAAACGAATAAAAATAGACAACGGACACCCTTTTGTTACTCCTGGTTCTATGGATGTTCCAACAACAAGTAAAATGTGGTGGATTGGTTTAGGAATAGAGGTTATTCAAAATCAACCTCGCTGCCCTCAACAAAATGGGGCTGTTGAATGCTTGCAGGGTATTATGAAAAGTTGGTCAAATCCCAAAGAGCAAAGAAGTATTGAAGATCTACAACAGCGATTAGATAAAGAAAGTGATTTTCAAAGAAATCATTATCAAATTCCTGCAAAAGGAAATAAAACACGAATAGCACTTCATCCGTCTTTGCAGAATAACCCTGTAAAATATGACCCAGATAAATTTGATATCAACCTAGTTTATAATTTTTTATCTCAGCAAGTGTGGGAACGTAGCATTAATAAAGGAGGTAAAGTAAACATAATGGGTATCGAAATCTACATTAATTATAAAATGAAAAAACAACCAGTTACAGTAACTTTCGATCCACTTGAAAAACAATGGTTAATCCGAACGGAAAATGGTACGCTACTGAAAACATCAACTAGAGGCGTTCCTTTAGAAAAACAGATTAAAGATTTTGCAATAATTTCAAAGAACTAGGTGCCAAATAAATGGCGCTTTAATAGTATACAACTTTGTAACTATTTAACAATACACAACTTTATGTCTCATGACACGCTGCTACGAACTCCA
>CALFBG010000299.1 GCA_937951685.1 uncultured Saprospiraceae bacterium
GCCCTGTTCAAATCACAAAACAATAAAAAACTCGTCCGCCTCCTCAAAGATCTGATCACGGAATACAAAAGTAACAATTCTATTTTTGAGCAACTGGATCAGTAATTAGGTGTAAACAAATCAAGTCCTTCCAAAAAGAAATCCTGCCAATCAATTCTACAAATTTCCATCAAACCCCAAAATCCCAAAGGATGACAACACAATGCATAAGATAAAATCCTATCGCCTCAAATAATCCAGTCTTTCCTTTCAACGAAAGCAAAACAAAATAGACCTGAGTAAAAAAACAATTTTTCACCATCCCAAATGACTTAAAACAAAGTCTAGCAAACAACCCAACTGTCCTAGGAATTAGCATCAAACAAACTCTAAAATCCCGAAGGGATGACAACACAATGCATAGGATAAAATCCTATCGCCTCAAATAATTCCACAATAAAAGCCCAGCAAGGGCGACATAATTTTCACTATACATAAACCGCCTAATAAACGCTTCATGACTTTTTAAAAATAGTACTCCCCTTCCTTTGCTCCAATACAACCATTTCATCCACTATGCTTCCAAAGCATTTTCCCAATAACTTACCCACTCAATCCAAGCAAATTAGCCTAAAAATGCTTACTTTTGTGCCGAAATTTGTTTATCCAAAATAAAACCAAAGTTGTCAGAGTTGATTCGCAAATAACTCCGTCATGTTTTAATTAAAAAAAATACAACAATGAAAGAAGTCTATATCGTCTCTGCTGTCCGTACCCCAATGGGAAGTTTCGGAGGAGTCTTTGCCAATATCTCAGCCACTACCCTCGGCGCAACAGCCATCAAAGGAGCACTCAAATCTGGAAAAGTGCGAAGCAACCTCGTGCAAGAAGTTTTTATGGGAAATGTTTGTTCTGCCAACTTAGGACAAGCTCCCGCACGCCAAGCCGCCATCGAAGCAGGCATCGGCGTCAACGTTCCTTGTACCACCGTTAATAAAGTTTGCTCGTCGGGCATGAAGTCAATTATGTTTGGTGCACAAAGCATCATGACGGGACAAAATGATATCGTCGTTGCAGGTGGAATGGAAAGTATGTCTAACATTCCTTTCTATTTGCCAAAAGCACGTTGGGGAATGAAATTCGGTCAAGGTGCCGTGATCGACGGTTTACAAAAAGATGGTTTAACCGATGTGTACGGCAATATGCCAATGGGCGTTTGTGCAGACAATACCGCTAAGAAATACGAGATCACGCGCGAGCAACAAGATGCGTATGCCATCCAGTCTTACGAGCGTGCTGCTGCCGCTACGCAAGATGGTTCTTTCGGCGGAGAAATCGTCGGCGTTCCTGTTCCACAAAGAAAAGGAGATCCAATAATGGTAACGGAAGATGAAGAATACAAGCGCGTAAAATTCGAAAAGGTGCCGCAACTACGTCCTGCCTTTACCAAAGAAGGTACCGTTACGGCTGCCAATGCTTCTACAATCAATGATGGTGCATCGGCCTTAATCTTAGCCAGTGCAGCAGCCGTTAAAAAATATAAATTAAAGCCAATCGCAAAAATCTTATCTTTTGCAGATGCAGCACAAGAGCCAGAATGGTTTACCACGGCACCTCCTTTGGCAGCAAAAAAAGCAATGAAGTTAGGGAAAGTAAAAAAATCGGATATCGACTTTTACGAAGTGAACGAAGCTTTTTCTGTCGTGACCATGGCCTTCAACCACGAGATGAAACTCAAAGAAAATAAAGTAAACGTATTTGGTGGAGCCGTGGCTTTAGGTCACCCACTCGGTGCTTCGGGCGCTAGAATCGTTACGACCTTATGCAATGTCTTGCAACAAAAAGAAGGAAATATTGGACTAGCTGCAATCTGTAATGGTGGCGGTGGTGCTTCTTCGATGATTATCGAACGCGTTTAAATTTTCCTTCGAGGGTAGACCGTTGATCCAAGGATAAGGGTCTACCCTTTTCTTTTTTTAGCAAGTAAAAAATTAATCCTTCCGCTATGCTTGCTTTCCTCATTTTTTGTTGCTTGAGTTTATTCAGTTGCACTGCCACGCCAAGCCTTACGCCGCCCACAGCGTCAGCTTCATCTCATACGCTTCAAGATACCTTACGCTGCGAAACGATTCGTTATCGCCAACAAGATTTTGATGTCGTCTACGTCGATTTACGAAAAGACTCCTTACAACTTTATTGGCGCGACACTACCGGAAAGCCACTACGCAGTTTAGCCAATCTCAAAAAACTATTTGCACAACAAGGTCGCCGTTTACGCTTTGGAATGAATGCCGGAATGTATCTAGCAGATCGTTCACCGCAAGGTTTATACATCGAAAATGGAAAAATAATCCAGCCAATTATTCCCCCTAAAAAAGGCTACGGCAATTTTTATTTACAACCAAATGGCGTTTTTTATTTCAGTGGGGACAGCGCCAAGGTTTGTACCACGGAGCAATACCTTCAGCGTTCCATCAACGCCAACTATGCAACCCAATCGGGACCAATGCTAGTCATTGATCAACAACTACATCCCGTCTTCGTCGAAGGTTCCAAGAATTTGAATATTAGAAATGGCGTGGGAGTAATTTCGCCGCACGAATTGGTTTTCGTCATTTCAAAGCAAGAAGTTAACCTCTACGATTTTGCCATGCTCTTCAAAGAAAAATTACATTGCGCGAATGCGCTGTATTTGGATGGATTCATTTCTCAAGCCTACCTTCCTCGCTTAAATCGAAAACAGCTCGGCGGTAACTTTGGCGTCATGATCGGGTTATAAAAAATTGAAATAAAATAACTCAATCCGCTAAGTGCGATAAATTAAACGCATCAAAATTATTAACAAAGTCCTGCAAATTAATCCTATAAATTACCATCAAACCTAAAGATCCCACAACGCGGATAGGATAAAATCAAGTCATACATTAAAGATATAGTTGTCACTTCGCTGGAGTTCACCAAGCATATTATTTAGTGAAGTTGTTTTAAAATAGGTAGATGATTTATTTGCAAGCCATTGATTTCCAATATTTCAGCTAATTTTTTTCCCGTAGCTATGGCTACGAAAAAAAAATGGAGCTTCATCTTGAAAACCAAGCGCTTACAACTAATTTCAA
>CALFBG010000300.1 GCA_937951685.1 uncultured Saprospiraceae bacterium
TTTAGTATGGAGCTATTGAAGTTGTTTTAAAATAGCAACGCAGCGCAATTACTGTTTTTGTTCAACTTGCTTCCATGCTAAGGTTTCCACTAGGCTTTCGACAAATTGTTCAAATTCCAACAAAGCTGCTGGCGCATCATGATTATTGAAAATCTGCTTTTCCCGCTCCCCTATTTTCAAATAACTGATCGTATTCGGTAAATCGGGAATCCCGATCTTAGAGCTAGGATAATTTTCCGACAAGTCGAAATAATTGATCGCTGCCGCACGCGCTTCGAGTTGTAGCATTTTCTCAGCGGTAAAAAGCGCTTCGTAATTGCCTAATCGTTCTACGTTTGCTTTCCCCGTATACGTTGCTTTTCCGTTTGAATAAATTTTCAATTCATACACCGGGCATTTTCCGTAGCAAGCCGTTTTGCGGAGTGATACTTGTACAAAAGGGGCTGGCGGTTTGGGGGGTTCTGGTTTCCCCGCAGGTTCCTCCACTACTGGAGTATCCGCTGCGGGAGGCTTCCTTACGCCCGTTGGATTCATAATCGAAATGGGAGCCGCTGATTCCTCCTGAACTTGAGCTACTTCCGCAGGTACTTCCGTAACAGCTGCCCTTTTGCGGCTGCAAGAAGACCAGAGCAGTAAACTAGCCAACAAACTAAATATTAAGAGCGAATACTTCATAAGTTATTTCTTTTTCTTCTTGGTCGCTTCTCGTTCTTTTTGAATTCGTTGTTGCTCTTTCATCGCCGATTCTAACCTTGCCTGAAAGCCACCTTTCTTTTTCGGCTTTTTCCGATAAGCTTCCAACTCCGCTTTGATTTTATCTTGATTAATGATAAAGTTCTTAGTGATAATCGTTTGAGCGATATTAAACAAGTTACTAAATAAAAGATAGCAGGTTAGTCCCGAAGCAAAGTTATTAAAGAAAAATAAGAACATCACTGGCATCCCGTACTGCATATACTTCATGGCGGGATTGGCCGTCATATCCATGTGTTTCGTATTGTAGTAGGTATAAATCAAAGTGGTACCTGCCCAGAGTAAGGTAAACAAACTCACGTGTGCGCCGTAGAATGGAATTTCGAAGGGCAAAGACATCGCTACATCGTAGGAAGATAAATCGGTTGCCCAAAGGAAATTCGCTTGCCGGAAATCAATCGACGCGGGAAAGAAACGATACAAAGCAAACCAAATTGGCATTTGAATAACCATGGGCATACAGCCGCCGAGCGGACTCACACCGAATTCTCGGTAGAGCTTCATCGTTTCGAGTTGCTGCTTTTGTGCATCGTCCCCAAATTTTTCTTTCATGGAAGCAATCTGTGGTTTTAGCGCTCCCATTTTAGATTGCGAATACAGCATTTTATAAGTCAAGGGATAAAGTACCAGTTTGATAAAGAAAGTCAAAACCAGAATCACAATTCCCATATTCCCAATAAAACCAGAAAGGGTATTAAATAAAGGTCGAATCACCCAACGGTTAATCGTTCCAAAAATACTCCAACCAAATGGAATGATGTTTTCCATGCCGTTGTCAAATGCCGCTAATTCTTCAAATTTATTGGGCCCTAAGTAAAGATTCATCGCAATCTGCTCCGTCTGATTAGATGCGTAAGGTAAAGTAATCAAGGATTTGAGTTTTTTCAAGTCCTCCGATCCTTCTTCCTCCATGACCGTTTCCAAGTTGGCACTATTAAACTTCTTATCTTTTGCAATCAAAGTACTATTGAAAAACTGGTTAGAATGAGAAATCCATTCCACTTTTTGTTCGTTTAAATTCACCTCATCGTCCGATCGACAATTACAATAGTCTGGATCTTCTTCAACTTCTTTGTAGTAAATACTGGTATAATACCGCTCGTACTGCTCATTCTTTTCAAGCTTATCAAGGTAGTTGATCCAGTTTAGCTGAATCGTCGAGGTACTCGTGGGAATAACCTGATTCAGCCCCTCGAAACGCAGGTCGTACGCTAAGGTATAATCTGCGCCGATCGTATACCGTTGTTCAAAGTATCCGCCCGAGGCCACCGGTGCTTGAAAGATAATACTTTGTCCCTCTTTTCTAGCTTTAAAAAATAAGTCGCCCGTATTGACAAAGCCACCAGCAACGCCCGCTACGGGCAATAAATATTCAAATTTATTCTTGGGATCTTCCAAGATAGAAAGAGATCCTTTTGATTCAGTTCCATCTTCCGCGGTTAATATTTTATGGTAATCTTTTAGTAGCACTTCGGTAATTCGACCACCTTTCGTAGAAAAACTCACCTTAATCAAGTCGTTTTCTAATACTTCTATTTCTTCTGTCCCCGCTGCACTCGCCGAAAAGGCTCCAAAACGACCCGCTAGTTGAACTTGCTTGAGAGAGTCCGGAAGCGCTGCGACAGGCGTAGTGCCCGTCAGATTAGCATCTTGTTCCGCTACTTTGGTTTCTAGTGGCATTTCTGCCGCTAAGTTGCTGATCGAATCTTGAATTCTTCGCTCGGCTAATTCCTCGGGCGTCGGTGCATTGACTTGAATCCAGAATAAAAATAATGCCCCAATTAATATTAATCCAATTATACTATTTTTATCCATTACAAATTTTTAGTATGTTTAAGCTTCTTTTTAAAAAATCTCCGCAAAGGTACAATTTTGTTTATTCTAAATTGATAACAATGGATGATTATTCAAGGAATATAGACCAACAACTGCTGAATGCGTATCGAAGCACAACTTATCAAGTTGTTCAGCCCCGAATTGCAATTAAAATTGGTCAAAAAAATGAGCATTTAGACATTTTTTTAATCGATAATAACGCCACGAGCTGGGCTTTTGTCAGTGCCGATAATCCTCAATCCGTGGCTACTTCCCCCGAAGAGAACGAAAAAGCAATGCTTGCGTTGAAAGCAAAGTTGAATGAATTGCGCTATCGAAGCTGTCCCGCCCTCGGTATTCCTGCCCAAACAGATTGGCCCACCGAAAAGAGCTACCTGATTTTAGATATTACCAAACGAGAAGCACTTGATCTCGCGAAAGCCTTTCAGCAAAAAGCGATTCTTTTTGGCTATGTACTAGGTTTGCCAGAATTAGTATTTTGTGATTAATTTAATCAGAAATGATCTATTCATTGTCTAAAATCGCTTAGCAGATTCCTACATTTTAGGCAATTTCCTACACATGAGTTAAAAAAATATCCCTCCTATCGTCTTCATTTCCACCTTATTGCAAAAAAATATTTGGCAAATGTGATTTCTTGCACAATTTTTGTAGTAAAAAAACGTAGCAGTGCTTAATGCTCGTAAAAGTAAGAAATCGAACTATTTTTTTTCTCTTTTATAAAAATTGCAACTCGCTCCCCCAAAACCCGTATCCTGTTTCAACGCTCTAGCCGAACACTAGACGGAACAAAAAACTGTCAAGCAGGAATTAATATTACACGAAACACTATAAACCTAGGACATCCCATGAATGAAATCACACTTCTCCAAAACCAATTGGAGTGGGAACGACAAGCCCGCGAGCAAATGGAAGCGCTACTGGAAAAGAAAACAGTTGCCCTCTTTCAATTAAAAAAAGAGATGGAACAGTTGCGAACCCAAGCGCAGCAGGCTAAGCCTGTTTATCACGAAAACCGGATTACACCAGAGTTTCAGACGGTCAATGATAAGGATAAAGCTATTCTGAGTCAAATCAGTCACGAGCTAAAAACCCCATTGAACGTCATCGTGGGTAGTGCACACCTTTTATATGATACTTTGCCTACCGAGGAACAAGTAGAGCATATTGATATTATTCACAGTGCCGCACAAATCATTAAGCGACTGGTTGGGGATATTCAAAATTATTCCAAAACGGAAGATTTAGAAGTGGTCTTAGAAAAGAAAGCTTTCGACCTACCCAAGTTGATTAAGTCTATTTATCAGCATTATAGTTTCAAACTCGACAAGTCTAATATTGAAATCGCCTATTATACCGATGACCGGATTAAAAAGAAAGTGATCGGCGATCAAACTGCTTTCAGCAAGATTTTGAAAAAATTATTGGATCACGTGATCGATAATATTGCAGCGGGTAAAATATTTGTCAATACAATTTTATTGGAAGATCAAGGTGGTCGGCAAAAGATTGAAGTCAATATCCTTTGTCAAATGACCAATAACCTTGCTAAGATGAAAGATATCATTTTCCCGAATCACCAAGTTGACTTGAGTGCACCACGGGGAAGTTTTCATCAAATCCCACTCAATCTTTTACATACAAATATCATCCTAGAAAAATGGGATTCGCGTTTGAATATCGAGCAGGTTCCCGAAAAAGGATTCAACTTAAGTTTCCACTTAACCTTAGATAAATCGGATGACAAAATCGCTAATCCTAATCCCAGTCGGATTCCAAATCAAGCTGCAAATCATCTGCAAGAACTTAGTGTTTTGATCGTTGAAGACAATCAAATCAACCAACGCTACTTATCTGGCTTGATGAAGAAATGGAAGGTAGAAGCAGATATTGCCAACAACGGAAAAGATGCCCTTAATTTTACACAGCATAAGGCTTATGACTTAATTCTCATGGATTTACTCATGCCAGAACTCAACGGATTAGAAACAACGGTTTGTATTCGCAATGCGAACAGCCTTAATCAGCACACGCCAATTATTGCGATTACGGCTACTGATTCTAAGGCGCAAAAGAAAAGAGCGCTGGAAGCAGGAATGAACGATTTTTTGGTCAAGCCTTTCAATCCCGATGATTTGCTCGTCATTATGAGTAAATATCAAGAAAGTGAAGCGTATCAAAGCGTAAAAGCAGCAGAACGTTTCATCAGTTTCGATCATCAATTGGATCACATTTATTTAGAACAATTCTATGGAAAAGATATACATTTTGCGATTGAGAACTTTAGTAGCTTTATGCAAACAACCTTAGCGAAGGATCTTCCCATGCTCAAGGAATTTATGCAAGGCGGACACTGGGCTGAATTTACTAAATTGACTCAAAAAATTGTCCTCGCGTGCAAAAACGTCGGTATTCTGGAGCTAGAAGCTTCGTTGTATCAATTGGAAGCTTTAGCACAAGCACAACCGGATTTCTTATTGATTTCCAATCTTTTGCATACGCTAGAAGAAAGCTTGCAAAGCTACCAACCTATTATTCAAAAAGAATTAAAAAAATTACAAGTACAATTGTCTAAACTAAGACCTTGCTAGGCTAAGGATTCGTCGCTTACGACCGAAATCATTTTTAGTTTTTGTCCTCAAATCAATGTCATGATTTGAGGACATTTTTTTTGGGAATGGCAGGGAATGAGTTGAAACCTTTTTTTAATCTGTACGTTTTTTAAATAAGTTCTCAAAGGCAAGCAACACAGTATGAAGTTCAACTAATTTGTAGCTTCCCCTTAGCAAAAAAGTCGTTTTCATTCGGCGACAAGCACAATTTTTTCACTCACAAAAATAAAGAAATGACTAGCAGCACCGCTACCGCCCTACTTGGTGTAGGTTCCCGAGTTAAACATCCTGCTTATGGCGTAGGAGTCGTAACCAAAATTAATAAAGCCGCTTACCAAGTTTGTTTTACGCAACATGGCTTGAAAGATGTCGGCAAAACTTACGAAAACTGGGAAATTATTGAAGCTATTCCCGCCGAAACGCAGGTCAGTTTTACCGAAGCCGAAAAGTCTTTAATGAAAGTCTTACGCCATTGGTCAGACATCAACGAAGTTGTTCCTTTGGGCGATCGCTGGAAAAACGGCGTGATGGTTCTCAAACCGGGTGATGAGCAATTAAAATCGAAAGAAATTCCAATCGATACTTTTTTCCACAAAATCGTCATGGTCCGAGATCGGATTCGAGTGATGGAACAAAGAATCAATAGCAATAAAAAGATGTCCGACGAAGAAAAAGTTGATTTACAACAATACATCACGCGAATTTATGGAAGTCTGACGACCTTCAATGTGCTATTTAAATACAAAGAAGATAACTTCCAAGGAGAAAAGTCGAAATAAGCCTCCGATTTTGAGCAAACTTATTATATTTGTACCATTAGCATGTATGCTGATTTTCTTTAATATAGAAAAGACTTTATTCTAAAATGCAGTTGTTTAAAAACGAAGCGATATAACTTTGTAGAAAAGCTCAGATTTAGTCGTTGTTTTTAAAAACAACTTTACCGAACGCCTGTTCCTATTACTAAAGGAACAAACCTGTAACTTATGAAAATCAACCAATATTTATTACTCGGAATTATAAGTCTTTTATTACTCGGTTCGAGTTGTTTTGTCATTCAAAACAAGTTTGACAGCTTAGCGCCCGGTTATTGGCGCGCCGTCCTAAAATTAGATCCGGAAAATCCAGAAACTTATCAAACAGAGAAAGGTGTTCCACTTCGAGTCGAAGAACTCGTAGAAGGTGATCTTCCTTTTATTTTTGAATTGATTTACGATAATGAAAAAGACTTTCACCTTGAGATTATCAATGGGGAGGAACGCATAAAAGTAACGGATATTACGATCGGTAGAGATCGGGTAAGAGGTCAGGATACGATTGTCATCAAATTTCCATTCTACGATTCTTACGTAAAAGGTATTTACGAAGAAAACCTAATTGAAGGTAAATGGTACGTTCCTAACCGAGGCGATTATTATATTCCTTTTCGGGCTAAACATGGTCAAAAACAACGCTTTTCTTCGCTGAAGAAAACGCCTAAAATTGATTTGACGGGAAAGTGGGAAACGACGTTTTCGGTGGATACGGACGAACCCTACCCGGCCATCGGTGAATTCAAGCAGGATGGAAATCATCTTACGGGAACGTTCCTGACCGAAACGGGAGATTATCGTTTCCTCGAAGGCACCATTCAAGCCAATAAGGTTTACTTGTCCTGCTTTGACGGCGCACACGCTTTCCTTTTTGAGGCTAAAATATTGGACGATGAAACACTGATTGGTTCTTTCCGATCTGGCAGTCATTACCGTACAACTTGGTCCGCCAAGAAAAATCCGCAAGCAAGCTTAGCCGATCCAGATAGTTTGACCTACCTCAAGGATGGCTATACGAAGCTCGAATTTAGCTTCCCCAATACCGAAGGAAAAATGGTTTCCCTCGCCGACGAAGCGTACGAAGGAAAAGTTAAAATCGTACAAATCTTTGGGACTTGGTGTCCAAATTGTAAAGATGAAACGAGTTTCCTCGCACAATATTTAAAAGATAATCCAACGGAAGATTTAAAAGTAATCGCTTTGGCTTTTGAAAAGTACAAAGGTCAAGAAAAAGCATTAGCTACGCTGAAAAATTATAAAACAACTTTTGACGTTGATTATGAGATGTTGCTTGCCGGCTATTACGATAAAGCGGAGGCAGCAAAATCACTTCCCATGCTGAATCATATTCTCTCTTATCCAACGATGATTTTTATTGATAAAAAAGGAGAGATTAGAAGAATACATACTGGATTTTCGGGACCTGCAACTAGTACCTATCCTGCTTTCAAAAAAGATTTTGAGCAGTTCGTAGCAACCTTGCTCGCAGAATAATTAAACATTTTCTTGCAATGTCTTCGAAGTTGAATCCAAATTTAAATGATCCATCGTAAGATCATTTTATAAAAAAAAAAGACTTTCACAAAAATACCTTGTCACTGCCTTATGAATAAATTTACCCTTGCTTATTGTGCAGACAACGCGCTCGTTGCAAAAGAAATTGATGAGCGTTTATCGAATACTGGCTTTGAATTTAAACACGTTGGCTGTCCCTCAGTGCTTAAAGATCAATATCTGGGCGAACTCATTCCAGCCAATGAGATGATCATCTTATTGGTAAGTGACAATCTCTTGAAATCAAGGGCTTGTATGTATAATGCCTTGCTCATGATTCAACGTCTAAGCTCAGAAGACCGCATCATCTCCGTCATTGTAGACGGTGTTTACCGAAATGCAGATGGTAGCACGAAGACGGTTCCAACGAGCTTTGATCGGGTTAGTCACGTCATTCAATACATGAATTTTTGGCAGGATGAATATCTAGAATTAAGAAAAAAGAAAAAAAGTATTCCCGAAGATCAAGCAGCCGCATTCGAGCAACAACTCACCGTTGTTCGCAACATTTCCTCAGAGGTTGGAGAATTTCTGCGTATTCTGCGTTCGGTAGAAAGTTATAATTTTGAAGATTTTGCAGCCAATAATTACAAAGTCTTTTACTACAAAACGGGCAACCAAATTAAGCACGTCGAACAAGCTGTGCCGACAGAAATGCTACATCAAGTCGCACAAGAAACCGCTCCTCCAGAAACATCCAACCAGCTCGAAGTAATGGACGAACCTCCCGCTACCATTTTAGAAAATATTCCCGGGATGGATCAACTTGCTGCCGTAGAACCACCGGTAGTCGCTCCAGAAATTTCCGAAGAAGAGCTTGTGAATAAAGAAGAAATTGTTAGTACGGAAGAAGCCCTTAGTACTCATTCGACCATTGAAGAAAAACCCGAAAATCCAGATTCGCAGCTGTTGGATAAATTAGTTGCTTACCGAGAGCAACAACAAAATAGTCCAGTAAATCCCGCTGAAGATAAAAATAGTTTTGAAGATCAACTTAATCAGGTTGTTGACGAAGTGGTAGCGGAGGAAAACAATCAAGCACCACCGGAGCAAGAGGAAGAATTGAGTACAGAAGAAATATTACAATCCATTTTCGACGAAGAAGAGGAAGAAGAATTAGCGGAACGCAACGACCAACAGCCTACTGTTTCTAGCATGGACGAATTGACGCAAGAGGTCGAAGGTCACGCTCCAACGGAAGACGTAATTGCTCCCGAGGAACACGATGCAACGCCCGTCTATTTGACACGACATAAATTTGTGTCAGATATTGAAGAAAAAATCTACGAAGCTTCTAGTTTTGCGGAAGCTGGTAACCCTCAAAAAGCAATTTCGATTTTAGCAGATTTGGTCGCAGAAAATCCGGAGGACACTTCGGTTCGGTACCAATATGTTTACTTATTGGATACGTATAGCGACCAGCAAGAAAAGGTCCTTGCGGAATTACAAACCATTCTTAGCTACGCCCCCGCTCACATCAAAGCAAATTGGAAACTGGCTAATTTGGCAGAAGAAAACAAAGATTTTCTTGCCGCTAGAAATTACTATAAGAACATAGTTAGAGTAACCGACGAATATCCAGAAATTTATTTCAAACTAGGCGTAATTACCGCAAAGCATTTTGTTGGTCAAAAAGAAAAAGCAGCACGTTTTTTCAAAAAATCACTTAAGCTAGATAAAACGAATGCCGATGCTCACTATCGCTACGCGGTACTGTTGAATGAAGCTTTAGATCATCCAGAAAAAGCGATTAAGCATTTCAAAAAATGTTTAGCCTTAAAACAGGGTCATCATTTTGCGCACTACGATCTAGCCTTGTTGTATTATAAAGTTGGGAAGTACAAAAAAGCGGAACATCATTATCACTTGGCTTGCGAAAATAATCCAGAGTTTAAAACGGAAGCCAATGATCTCGCTTTCGCCAATCCACCAAATGATGAAAAACTCACGAAGCAAGCGCTCAATGAAGCAATGGGCAAAGAAGTAGAAATCAACTTAACGGAAGAACACATTAACACCGATGCGTTGGTTACCATGCCCGCTCCTGCTCCAGTCGTCGAAACAACAATGGAAGACAACTTAGCCGAAGTAAACTCGGCGGAGGTGGAAGAAGAAATTGCAGAAGAAGTTGCAGAAGAAATTGAAAGCCCGGAAGTCATCGAGGAAGAAGAGGAAACGGAAGAAGAGGAAATGATTGAATTGTCCAACGAAGCCGTTGAACGTACTCCTCCCGCACAAAAATTGGATCAGGTCGTTTTTATTACGGGGGCTAGTTCTGGAATTGGTAAAGCAACGAGTGAGTTATTTGCTAAACAGGGATATAATTTAATTCTTACGGGAAGACGAAAGGATCGTTTGGAGTTACTTAAAAATCAACTAGAAACGGCACACGGCATTCAAGTTAATATTTTAGTTTTTGATGTACGAGACAATGCTGCCGTAGAAAAACATATTGCAGATTTACCGGAAGCGTGGAAGCAAATTGATATCCTGATCAACAACGCGGGTTTGGCGAAAGGACTAGCGCCAATCCACGAAGGTAATCTTGATCATTGGGAAACAATGATTGATACCAATATCAAAGGTTTGTTGTACATGACGAGAGCCATTGCACCTTTTATGGTGCAGCGCAAGCAAGGGCAAATTATTAATATCGGTTCTACTTCTGGGAAGGAGGTTTATCCTAATGGCAATGTGTATTGTGCAACCAAATTTGCGGTAGATGCTTTAACAAAATCCATACGCTTGGATTTGCATAAGTACAACATTCGAGTCAGTCAAGTAAGTCCTGGGCACGTAGAAGAAACAGAATTTGCCTTGGTTCGATTTGATGGCGATCAAGAACGATCTAAAATTTACGAAGACTTTCAACCTTTAAAGTCTAGTGACGTAGCGGAGGTTATTTATTTTATGGCAACGCGACCTGCACACGTCAACATTCAAGATGTTTTGTTGATGGGCACCCAACAAGCGGGAAACAATCATATACATCGCAGTGGTAGAAAAGAAGCCGAGGAAGAATAGTGCTGTCGCCCTTTCGGAGCTTTTGGGTTTGATAGCAATTGATCGCATTATTGCGTTATGCGGAATCGATTTGCAGGATTCTTTTTTTTGAAA
>CALFBG010000301.1 GCA_937951685.1 uncultured Saprospiraceae bacterium
GGTGATTTTGACGGAAGAAAATTTTGCTTCAATCGAGGCGAAAAATGCAGGAAACCATTGGTTTTCAAGGCTTTTTAACGAAGAGTGAAACAAAATTTACTCGTCATAAATTAGTGAATTTATTAGGTAAACCTACTTAAAATAGCTTGAATCGTCTTTAAGACCATCCAAGCTATTTTATTTCCACCGATGCTTAAGGCGCGCTTACTCTTTGACCAATTTTCTCGTTTCCTTGAAATTAGGCCCAGATACTTGCAATAAGAAAAATCCTTTTGCCAATTCCTCGATTGGGATTCTCATTTCCGTATTCCCTAGGTTTAACTCTTTTTGAGCTTGAAACATAAGTTTACCATTAATGGTAAAAACTTCTATCACCACATTTTGTGGCGACTGTGTTTCCATTTTCAAATTGATAAAGTCTTTTGCTGGATTTGGGTTTACTTTCAAGATAAAAAGATCTGTCTCCGTCGGTGTTACCACCGGTTGAGTTCGATTGATGATACAACCCAATTCCATCACATATCTTTTTTTCACCCAATAATTATTCATTTCCCAAGTGCCCGCCCAATCGTTCATCACGGCATAATCATTTTCGTCGCTATTATTGTAACTCAAGTCCAAGCTTACGGGTACGCCATTCGTCCATTCGCCAGTACCTTCATTCGTCACATCACTGTAACCGATGTAGACTAATTCACTTGCTAGTTTAGATTTCAAAAAGTCATTTTCTGCTTGATTTTCTAGCACCACTAAGTGTCCGCCAAAACTTTCCGAGATTGCCTGTGCATCCGGCCAGCGAGATTTATCATCCGACATATAATAACCATTTCCTTGGTATTCGCCTAACTTCGTGAAACCATCTAATTCGTTTAAGCAAGTCCCCGTTCCTGCTGCTTCGATCGTAATCGTGAAGCTACAATTTTCTATATTATTACAAGCGTCCGTTAGCGCGTAACTAATATTGTAGGTACCAATTTCAAAGTTGGAGCCAGCGGGTAAGCCTTCCGTTTGGGTAATGACAACTGCACTTCCATTCGGACAAGTTGTCGTAGCGGTAGGCATCATCCAATTTACGATTGCCGAACCCGTCGTCGTCGTTTGGTAAATCTCGGTTGGACAACTACTAATTGCCAAGGTACTTCCACCGTTCGAATTACAATCTTGTTCAACAACAAAACGTTTAGCCACCCATTTATTATTCATTCCCCAAGTCCCCGCCCAATCATTCATCACAGCATAATCGTTTTCACTATTATTATTAAAACTCAAATCAAAAGTCACTGGATCACCATTCGACCAAGTTCCTACCCCTTCACTTCCTTCGTCTGTATAACCAATAAATACCATTTCACTATCAAGCAAATCTTTCAAAAAATCATTCTCTGCTTGACTATTAATGCTCACTAAGTAAGTCCCTAAGTCTTCGGCAATTACTTTCGCATCCGTCCACTGTGTTTTGTCATCTGACATAAAGTAAGCGTGTCCATTGTATTCGCCTAATTTTGTAAAACCCGCTAAGACCGTTGGACAAGCGCTGGTAGAATTATCTACCACTGTAATGCTAAAACTGCAAGTCGCTGCGTTCCCACAGTCATCCGTTGCTTCGTAGCTAATTGTATGCGTTCCAACTGCAAATGCGGAGCCCGAAGGCAAGCCTTCCGTTTGATTAATGACGATATTATTTCCAGCACAAGTGGTACTTGCCGTAGCCGTATTCCAACTAGCGATTGCAGAACCAGTAGTCGTTGTAAGCTGAATATCTGCTTGGCAATTTAAGCTGATGCTCGTTGGGGCGTTCCCCAAACAATTTCGTTCAAGCACAAACCGTTTGCTTACCCATTTATTACTCATATCCCAAGTACCTGCCCAAAAATTCATCACGGCATAATCATTCTCATCCGTATTGTTGAAGCTCAAATCGATTGTTACACTTTCACCATTCGCCCACGTCCCCGTACCTTCTTGTGCGGCATCAGAAAAACCAATGTATACCAATTCGTCACCAAGTTTCGATTTCAAAAAATCATTCTCTGCTTGATCATTCATCGTTGCTAAATAAGCACCAAGGTTTTGACCGATTACGCGTGCATTATCCCAGCGTTCTTTATCATCAGAAATATAATAACTGTGTCCATTGTATTCGCCTAGTTTTGTAAAACCACTGAAGTCGTCACAGCCCGTGTTTACAATCGTATTATTTACCGTAAGGGTAAAACTACAGCTCGCCGTATTTTCACAATCATCAATTCCTTCGTAACTGATCGTATAAGTTCCGGCGGTAAAGCTAGTTCCAGCATCGGCACCCGATGTTTGAGTGAGCGTAAGGTTTTCTCCGAGGAGACAAGTGGTGCTGCTCGTCGGAGCATTCCAGCTGACGACCGTACTACTTTGTCCCGCAGGAATCGTTACTGACATATCGGCTGGACAATTCAACGTTAGCATGGTCGCAACGGGAGTACAAATATTTTCTACTTCTAATTTGCTATTGCAATTAGTAGCATTTTCGCGAATGTCCGTAGTCGTTCCCGATAACATCAAGGCATCACAGATACTCGCTACGGCGCAATCAAATAGCATTGGGTTTTCGTGAATTTCAAGATCCTCTAAAGTGGATGCGGTAGATTGAATCGTACTCGGGTCAATATTTTGTAAGCCATTTAAACTGGTCAGCATGGCATTACGCGAAATATAAATTCCACCGTTGATGTTCGTTAGACTCGCTAATTCATCCAAGCTCATCAAAACACTATTTTCCCAAAATCCCAAAGAACCACCAAGGCTCGTAATATTATTCAAGCCCGTCAGGCTCGCTAATTTTTCATTATTATAAATATTGAGCGTTCCGCCGATACTTGACAATTGTTGCAAGCCATCTAAACTAAGCATATTTTCACTGTTGTTAACCGTAAGGTTTCCAGCCAAATTCGTTAAGCTCGAAAGTCCCGCTAGATTCGTTAATCCTTCTTCGTAACTAAAGCGCAAGTCGCCACCAATGCTCTCAAGGTTGGATAAGCCATTGATATTTCCAATACTAGTATTTCCATCAAAAAATAAATCACCACCGATACTTTCTAACTGTGTCAAGCCATCCAAATTTGTAATGGTTCCATTGCTCGCTTCGTCAATCGTTACGTTGCCCGGAATAGTTGTACAGCCAGGATAATTGATTGGAAAATCATCTATTTCAAGTTGAGTTGAAAAAGTAATGCCGTCGCTTAAGCAAGTCGTTGAACTTGAAGTGGTAATCGTCATTTTCGTTACAAAAATATCCAGTCCACCATTTTGGGTTTGATCATAACTATCTAGTGTGACAGGAAAATCGAAACTTCTCGTTTGTCCCGCAACGTAGAGTGCTCCCGCAGCATCTAAACCAAGATTAAATGCTTTCTCATCACCTGCACCTCCCAGAAAACTACCGTAGAGTAAATCATTTCCGTTAGCGCTCAACTTGGCGACAAAAGCATCTTCGTTTCCACTGTAGCTTGCCCCATCCGCGTTGGGAGTTGTCGGGAAATCGGAACTCTCGGTGTAGCCCGTCAAATAAATTGCTTGATCATCATCCAACACGACATCTGCTACCAAGTCATTTGCATTTCCACCGAGATACGTAGAAAAAACTAACGCGCTTCCTAATGGATTTAGCTTCGTCATAAACCCTTCTAAATTTCCACCGACTTTAATCCGACTATAAGCATTCGTTGTCGTTGGGAAATCAGTACTTTGTGTATAACCGTAAAGATAAACGTTACCAGCGCCATCTATTTTAAGGCCTGTACCAACGTCATCTCCCGCACCACCGATAAAGGTAGAATATTGTAAGGCAGTCCCCGTAGCGTTCACTTTCGTGACAAAAGATTCTGAGCTGCCATTACTCGTCTCTCGGTAAGCACCCGCAGTTGTTGGAAAACCATTTCCATCCGTAGTGTAACCCGTGACGTAGGCATTATTACCATTATCAATAGCAATGCTAACGGCAAGATCATTACCAGAACCTCCGATTAAGGTTCCGTAGGATAAACTCGTCCCCGTGGCATTCATTTTACTTACAAAAATATCTAAATTACCGTTGCTAGTTTCATCGTAAGCCCCCGCCGTCGTCGGAAAGTTGGAGCTATTGGTATAACCTGTCAAATAAATTTGACCCGCATTATCGAGTTGTATACCGTGACCAAATTCAAAACTACTCCCACCGAGTAAAGTCGAAAAAACAAGTGCCGTTCCATCCGCATTTACTTTCATGACAAAAACATCTCGATCTCCATTTAGCGTCTGGCTATAAGCGCCTGCCGTCGTTGGAAAATCTGTACTTCCCGTAGAACCGATCAAGTAAACTGCATTTGAATTATCCAGTGCTAAACCTTGTCCAAACTCATTTTGAACTCCTCCAATAAAAGTCGTATAGAGTAAGGTAGAACCCGTTGGATCTAGTTTGGTTAAAAGCACATCTTCCCCACCATCATTAAAAGAAACATCATATGCGCCCACCGAAGTTGGGTAATCGCTGCTCTGGGTATAGCCCGTCAAATAAATATTATTATTATCATCCAAAAGCATATCGTTGACGACTTCGTCCGAGTTTCCACCAATAAAAGTTGACCAAACTAGAGGATCAATAATTAAGTCTTTGGTCGTATCATAATTCCCCACTACGAAATGAATGCCCACATCCGTCTGCGCAAATTCTCCTTCCACACTTACTTTTTGTTGGTCAATCATTTGATACAATTCCAACTGCTTTTGCTTCACTGCACCAAAGCGCGTATCCAAGATCAGTTCTCCTTTCTCATTGACAAAATAGTTTTCGCAGCCTTTGATCTCAAATTGAATATCCGCAGGATTACCGCCGGGTTTGACAATATAATCGTACCGCAAATAGCCTTGATCAAAGTAATACTTCAGATCAATCTGATGGAAAATATTCGCTAGTTGAACTTCTTGGTAAAGCGCTACTTGACTCGTCCACTGACTAGGATCATTACCACGAATATAATTATAGTATGCTTCTTGCGCTCCCGTTGGCGCTAAGCTAGGTAGATTTGAGTTCGATAATTCGACGGCAATTACTTGTCCTTTGCGTTGCCAAATTTTTTCTGGTTTCAAGGCTGGAACCGTAGAAATATTACCATTGTCCTGCGCAACTACTTTTTCATTTAAATAAAAATCGTAAACCACGCCATCCTTTGTAATCCAAGCATCTAAGCCACCGATACTCATCTTATAAAAGACCTCGCTCGGCCACTGACCTGCATTTTCGATAAAGTAAGATTTGTTGAAGGTAGGTAATGCCAGCTGCTCATCGGTTGAGTTGCTGTTGCTAGTCTGGGCAAAGAGACCAAAGCTATGGCAGCCACAACAAATGGCTAATAAAACCCACAGTTTTAAAGTAGAAGTGTTGCTCATGGTATTCTTGTTTTAATTAAAATAGTGCGTGCCTGAATTTAGGTACTATTACACATTACGCTTTTTCGTAATAAATGATTCACAAACATATATTATATTTTTATAATTTAACATTTACCGTTTCGGCCTTTTTCCCAACGCTGCCGTTAGATATTTTTCCGCGCTAAGCAAATCGCTTCAACTCCTTTCCAGTATATTTATCTAGAGTGCTATTATTTTTTGTCCTTTGCGGCGAATACGCTAAATTTGTAGCACTTTGTACGTGCGGATATTCTGCGCATACGACTCGCAAAACTTTACCGCCTCCATGATTGTATTTTTTGGTTTAGAACTTGATGATTTAGTACACCCACAACAAACAGTTCCATTTGGCGGGATTCGTTATCTTGGACCGCAAGGTTTATTGCAGCTTTTGGAATCCTACTTTGGCTTGCAAGGTCACCCCAACAACAATGAGTTTTTGCGGATTGAGCAATATCGTCAAGCGTTGCGGACGCACTTAGAACATTTTCCGGATAGTTTTTACCAAAAATCTTTTACGGCAGACCAACTCGCTACGGCGACCGCGTTGCTAGACAGACGGGATGAACTAAAATTAGCCAGTTGGGACTTTGAGCTGACGGATTCCTTGCCTAATCGCCTCAAGACCCTCGCCGAGATAGAGGTATTGTTGACCGAGCAACAAACATTTGCGGCGGGATACGCCGATCGCTTTAGCGATATGCTCGCCTTACTCGGGCAACGAAAACACGAAATCACTGAAATTCATATTAACGAAGCTTTTGACTTATTGCCTTGGCATTTTCAGCAGCTTTTTCAGCGAATGGAAACCTTAGGTGTTGCTTGCCATCAATTGTCTCGCCACGAGCCAAAAGCGGATAGTGATTTGAAGCGCTTTCAACAACGCTTGACCAATAAGGAAACACCGCAGGGTAAAAGCCGTTTAAAAAATGATGGTACACTACTCCTTCTAAAATCGAAACGAGAAACCGAAGCAGCAAGTTTTTTAGCGAAACTCTTACAACTCAATCCTAGTTTTCGCCCAAGCTGTCTGATCCCAGAGAAAAACCGGGCACTCGACAACGCTTTCATTCAAGAAGGGCTACCCAGTCTTGGTATTTTATCCGCTTCCTTAGCGCGACCGAGTCTACAAATCTTAAAACTAATTCCAGCTTTTCTCTGGAATCCCGTCGACCCTTTTAAAATTATGGAATTTGTGAGTTTATCCGTCAAACCTTTAGCGGATGACTTAGCAAGAGCCATAGCCAAAGAATTGGCGCGCACGCCGGGGCTCGGCGGAGAAGCCTGGTACGTTACCATTGCTCGCTACTTTGCAGCATTAGAAGAACGCGCAAAATCCGACGCGAATATTGATGTTGCCAAAATCCGTTTTCAATATAACTTTTGGTTTGAAAGAACGCGCTACGACGTAAGCCAGACCGTCCCCCGCAACGAAGTGATTGAGCTATTTAGCTACGTAAAAAATTGGGCATTTGAAGCCTTCGACGAAAGTGGTGGTCGCAATGCGTCGCTCCTCGTGTTATCCGAACAGGCGAAGCGCATCGTCGAAATGTTGGAAGTTATTCCAGACCAAGAAAACCAGTTGAGTAACCTAGCACTAGAACGCATTGTACGAACGATTTATGAACCTTCACCGGTACTATTTAAAGAACGGGAAATCGGCTATCTCCCTTACGTGCATTACACCAGTGCTTTCATCGGTTCGGTCGATCAAATGGTTTGGTGGAATTTTGTCCACAACGAACGTGATCACTTTTTTTCAAAATGGTACCAGCAAGAAATTAGATACTTCGATCAATTGGGTTTACAATTACAGCACCCTAAAGATGAAAATGCTTTGCTCCTGTGGCAGCGTATTCGTCCGATTTTGCATTGTCAAAAGCAACTCATACTGATTCTTCCTGAGCAAGTCGAAGGTAGCAAAGTGCATCCACATCCTTTGTACGGTGACCTCGAAGCTTTCTTTGAAAATTTAGATGACGTCATTATCGACCTAAGTGATCCACAAGAGGTCGCAAAACTGGAACAACATTTTAAAGTTCCTCAAAAAATTCCTTTGGCGCAATTTCAATTGGGAAAACCCAAACCCTTTCTAGAGCTTACGCCAGCACATCCTTTGGACCAACGCGAAAAGGAATCCTACACTAGTTTGGATGCCTTATTCTACTATCCATACCAATGGGTATTTAAGCATAAGATCCAATTGCACAAATCTTCGATCCTCAGCTTAGTAAAGGATAATACTTTGATGGGAAATTTAGCGCACCGTTTCATTGAATTGTTATTACGACAAGGGAGTATTGAAGAATGGAATAAAGAAAAAGTAACCGCTTGGATTGATCAATGTGCGTATACCTTATTGCCCAAAGAAGGAGCAGTTTTACTGATGTATGGTCGAGAGCCGGAGCGGGTTGCTTTTATTAACAAGGTTAAATACGCCGCTTGGAGTTTGGTCGCCATGATTCAGAATAATGGCTGGTCGGTCTATGAAACAGAAATTGACTTAAAGGGAAAATTCATGGGCATTCCAGTGAAAGGAATTGCCGATTTGGTGCTACAACGGGGAACGGAATTGGCGATTGTGGATTTGAAGTGGAGCGGCGCAGCGAGAAGGGAACGCATCATTCGCAACGAGGAAGACTTGCAACTTGTGATGTACGCCAAACTCTTAACCGAAGATGACAGTTGGGCACACACAGCTTATTTTATCATTGAGCAAGGCAAAATGATTGCGCGCAACGACAAAGCTTTTGCCGAAGCTGTGACGGTTAACCCCGATGGTGACCACCTCGAAATCAACGAACGCATTTGGCGTAAAATGGAGCGAACCTTTAGTTGGCGGATGAAACAACTCGAAGCGGGTCAAATCGAAATCAGAACAGAAACGACGCTGACCGATTTAGAAGATGCTTTTCAAGGGGAGCTCATGGAACTATTAGAAATGAAAACAGAAAATTCCTATTTTGATGATTATAAAACGTTGATTAATCTTATTGATTAGGAAGATCAACTCAAGGTCCTTCGAATTTCTTTTTCCTTACTATAATATTTAAAATAATCGCCAAAGAATTTCCAGCTACGACTGGCTTTGCGCCAAATTTTCACTTTACCTACTTTCGTTACGACGACGACGCCAATCCCTTGGTACTTACAAATGCGGAGCAACTGCTTTTTTTGCTGAGCCGTTATTTTGGTTAAACTATCTTTTGAAAAAGCCAGCCATTGTTCATTTCCGGGATATTGCCTGAGTTGTTGAATCACGGCGACCGTTTTGTGGCGGTAACTATTACAAGTGAAAAATCCGTAGACAATCGCACTAATTACCCAGATATTGAGTGGCGTAATGAATTGTAAATATCCATCTTCCATTTTAATTAAAAACCAGATCGCGCCCGAGCCCAAACAACAGAAAAAGCCAATTAGAAAACTATTCCAAAGCAATTTCTTGGTATCCAAAACGGGTTGAATAGCCGGCAGCGTTTTAAAAGACTTCGCTTCGATGGACACTAAGTAATTGCCCCAAAAATAATGTCTAAACGCGATCACACCGTCGGCTCTTTTGCCACCATATTGCTGTTTCGTTCCTACTTCAATTTTGCTGAAGACGATGCTTCTTTTGGCTCGCTTGCGGTAATGCTTTTCTAGGTAGCGTAGTGCCTCTTTTTGTACCGTAATTTCGAGTAAATGCATGGGAGAAATAGGATTTATGGGTTCAAGACAAAGCTAAGTATTTTTAACCAAAAAAATTACATTGTAATCAAAAAAATTACAAACTTACTATATCTAACGAATCCATGACAATTTTATGATTTTACAAAGACAAAAATCAATGACACAATATGTATCTTTGCGTTATGGAATTAACAAACACGATACAGCGTAGTAAATCAGCTGAACTATTCGAAGAAGCGAAACACTATTTTCCGGGGGGCGTCAACTCTCCCGTTAGAGCTTTTAAGTCCGTATCCGGACCACCACTTTTTATCAAAGAAGGAAATGGAGCTCGCTTTATTGACGAAGACGATAATACTTACCTAGATTTTTGTTGCTCTTGGGGACCACTCATCCTCGGACATAATAACCAGCAAATCCGCGAGATGGTGATTGAAACTGTAGGAAAGGGAACTTCCTTCGGCACGCCTACCCGTTTGGGAAATCAATTGGGAAAACTCATTTTGGAAAACAATCGATACATCGACAAAATGCGTTTTGTAAGCTCCGGAACCGAAGCGGTGATGTCAGCGATTCGTTTGGCCAGAGGTGTTACCGGAAAAAGTAAAGTCGTCAAATTTGAAGGCTGTTATCACGGTCACGTCGATTCGTTGCTCGTGAAAGCAGGATCTGGTTTAGCTACTTTTGGCGTCAGTACTTCGGCGGGCATCCCCGCTTCTTTTGTGGAAGAAACACTGGTTGTTCCGTTGAATGACCGAGAAGCGTTGAGTGCTACCTTAAAAAAACACCAAGCGGATATTGCTTGCGTAATCATTGAGCCCGTCCCTGCTAATAACGGTTTGTTGTTGCAAGATAAATCCTTTCTCCAGTTTCTGCGGGACGAATGTACTGCTCACGGTATACTCCTCATTTTTGACGAAGTAATCTCCGGCTTCCGTGTAGGCTTTGAAGGTGCGGCGGGATATTATGATATTCAGCCAGACATTATCACTTACGGTAAAATCATTGGAGGTGGAATGCCCGTTGGTGCCTACGGTGCTAGTCATAAAATTATGAAACACATTGCGCCTGACGGTGATGTTTATCAAGCAGGTACGCTTTCCGCTAATCCAGTGGCGATGTCTGCGGGTTATGCGACGGTATTACAATTGCTACAGCCTGGCTTTTATGAAAATCTTGCCGAAAAAACGCAGGTTTTCACTAGCTCCATCAGCGATCACGCCAAGGCAAAGGGTTATCCAATGCACCTTCAAAGTATTGGTTCTATTTTCTGGTTTGCTTTTGGAACGGAGCGCGTAATGACGGCGGATCAAATTAAGCCTGTTGCCAGCGAAAAATTCCGCTTGTTGCACCACGAATTATTACAAAGAGGTATTTACCTAGGTCCTTCAACCTACGAAGTAGGCTTTGTGTCGGCAGCGCATACCCCAGCAGATTTAGCAGAAGCGAGTCAAACTATTTGCAGTTGCATCGACCTCATTTTTAGCTAAGCGCGCTACTTAACTTATGCAAAACCTTAGACTCCGGGTATTATCTTATTTGATTATTGCTTATATGCTACTAGCTTTTGCCTGGTGGGCTATTTTGTTATTTACTAAAAACAAAGACGCCTTTTACGCCAAAGCGGAGCTCTTAAAAATTGGAATGATCGCGGAGCAATTGATTGATAGTGAAGATGCTTTTCTACGATCCGTGCCGTACCAAGAATTACGGCGCGAATACAAACGCCAAGAGTGGATGATTTTTGGGGAAGCTGCGGTGTTTGTCATCAGTTTGGTCATTGGGGTTTGGTTAATCAACCGAGGATATAATAAAGAGATTAATTCCGCCGAACAACGGCGAAATTTCCTCTTGTCCATCACCCACGAACTCAAATCCCCCATTGCTTCTATCCAACTCGTACTCGAAACCATCATTAAACGACAACTTCCGAAAGCGCAGGTCGATCAATTGTCTACGAATGCCCTAAAAGACAACGAGCGCTTGAATACCTTAGTTAACAATTTATTATTAGCCGCCAAGGTAGAAAATGCCTATCATCCCGTTTTTGAGGATATCGACTTCAAGGAATTAATTGAAGAAATTACCAACAAACTAAAGAGTAAGTATCCAAACGTTGACTTTCACATACAAACGGAATCGGACATTCCAAGTATTCATGGCGACCGGATGGGTTTGACTTCCGTGGTACTCAATTTGATGGAAAATGGCATTAAATATTCTACCAAAAACCCGAGCATTAGCGTCAAGCTCTTTCAACGCAAAGAAAAGATATACTTAGAAGTGGCAGATCAAGGCGTAGGTATTGCCGATAAGGAGAAGAAGAAAATCTTTGAAAAGTTTTATCGCGTGGGGAATGAAGACATTCGTAGAACAAAAGGCACCGGATTGGGTTTATATATTGTCAACAAAATTGTAACCGCACATTTGGGTAAAATCACCGTTACCGACAATCGACCCTCGGGTAGTATTTTTAGTATTACCTTACCGGTAAATTAAATGAGGATTTAAGTTTCTACGATGCGCCATATGCAAATCAAGCGGGGAATTTATACCAAGGATAAATAAAAAATAACGAACATGAGAATCTTGCTGGTAGAAGACGAAGAAAGTATTCGTGATATTGTCAAATTAAATCTAGAATTAGAAGGATACGAAGTGGTGACAACGGGCAATGGCCGAGAAGCGATTAAGTATACCAAAGAGCAACACTTTGACTTACTACTCCTCGACGTTATGCTACCCGAAATCAATGGTTTCCAAATCTGCGAGCAAGTCCGCTTAAGTAATATGGAAGTACCCATTATTTTCTTGACGGCTAAGGATTCGGCACAGGATAAAATTGCGGGACTCAAAAAAGGCGCCGACGATTATCTCACCAAGCCTTTTAACTTAGAAGAATTACTCCTACGGGTACAAAACTTGATTAAACGCAGTAGTAAATCTCCCGATAATACGCCTGAAATCTACAGTTTTGGAGACAATACGATCAATTTTGCGAGTTATGAAGCCCGCAATGCCGCCGGAGACTTTGTACTTACCAAAAAAGAAGCGATGCTCCTCAAATTATTGATCGACCGTAAGAATGAAGTGGTTTCTCGGCAGCAAATTTTACAATCCGTTTGGGGCTACGACGTCTACCCTTCTACCCGTACCATTGATAATTTCATCCTATCCTTTCGGAAATATTTTGAAAAAGATCCTAAGCATCCAACTTTCTTTTTATCCATCCGTGGCGTTGGGTATAAGTTTGTGGTTTAAAAGGCTAGTGCTATGACTCTTTGTATAAGATTTTTCACAATTTTACCACAACTAGTCAACATTTTCGAGGCGATACTGTTTCTAGGAATATACTTTACTAATAAGCTCACAAATAATAAGTGATTTTTTTTGTAAAAACCTGTTTTATACTTTAAAAAATACTATCTTTGCAGCCGTTAAAAACCCGACGTCTCCTCTGAGATTAATCGGGTATGGTTAAACCAAATAAATTTTAGCAATGTCAGTAAAAATTAGACTTCAAAGAAGAGGTCGCAAAAAAAAGCCATTCTACCACATCGTAGTGGCAGATGCAAGAGCTCCTAGAGATGGGCGTTTCATTGAAAAAATTGGAACGTATAATCCTATGACTAAACCAGCAACTATCGATTTAGATCGAGATAAAGCTTATGACTGGTTAATGAACGGTGCGCAGCCTACCGATACGGCTCGTGCTATTTTACGCTTTAAAGGCGTATTATACAAGAAACACTTAATGCGCGGTGTCGCTAAAGGTGCATTAACGGAAGCTGCAGCAGAAGAGAAATACCAAGCTTGGATTGCAGAAAAAGAAGCTAAGGTAGAAGCTCGAGTAGCTCAATCTAAAGAAGAAAGATTAGCTTTCCACGCTGCCGTAAATGGTACGCCTAAGAAAATGGCTAAAGCAGTTGAAGCGCCAGAAGAAAGATCAGAATTATTGGATTCCGTTGAAGAAGAAGCGGCAGAACCAGCATCTGAAACTTCCGCTTTGGACGCAGCAATTACCGAAGCAGCAGCAGACGCTGGTGTAGAAGTATCAACTCCTAAAGCAGAAGCACCAGCTCCAACGCCTGAACCTGAAGCTGAACCTGTGGTAGAAGAAACGCCAGCACCCGAAGCGCCAGCCGCTGAGGAAGCAGCAGCTCCAGCTACCGAAACAGCAGCGGATGATTTGAAAATGATTGAAGGAATCGGTCCTAAAATCGAAGAATTGCTGCATAATGCAGACATCAAAACTTTTGCACAGTTATCTACGACGGAAGCAAGTGCGATCAAGCAGATCTTAAGTGATGCAGGCGGACGATTTAGCACACACGATCCTACAACTTGGCCACAGCAAGCTAAAATGGCTGCCGACGGCGAATGGGATAAGCTAAAAGTTTGGCAAGATGAATTAGACGGCGGTAAAGTTGTTGAAAAAGACGACTCGCCAGAAGCATAATAAAACATTAAAAACCTACTTTCCTCGGAACGTAGGTTTTTTTTATCCCGCTATTCGCTTCCATAAGTGCTGGGGTAAAATATCCCATTAATATTTTCGGAAATTCGAATTTATTATGAGGAAAAAAACTATATTTGCATTACTGGTGTAAAATGAATACATTGGTATAAACCTGATAAGGCTTAAATGTCTTATCAGGTTTACATTTAATATTTACAAAGGAGATCCGCTAATCTGGGAGATTAGTGCTTGTCTAAATTTTCAGCTTTGCATAACGTTGAAAATTTTTCCCAATGCGCTACCCTAGTTTTAATTTTAGCGAACCGAAATAAAATTAGTCAATTCACTTTTCATAAAATCACTGATCAATGAAAGCATTAGACCAGGAATATCTCGATCAATTACAAGAGATCGCAACTGCCATCCGGGAATCTGAGGAGTTAGCCAAATATATCGAAGACGAAGAGGAGGAAGATTATCAGGCTTTGAGAGATAAATTCGAGCCCCAAATTGCCGCGTTGCATACTGCGGTAGCCAAAGCACATCCTTTGCAGTTACTTACCTTTGAAACAGAAATTTTAAATGAAGATTTTGAAGGTCTTTTCTTACCTCGCTTGCTAGGTTTTTCTGTCTTACGTGGACAACTCAACGAACATTATAAATATAGCTATCCGCAAAATCACTTTAGAACCATTCTTTTGATGATTTGTAAGTCTTCTAACTTTGATTATCTTAAAAAGCGGATTGGTCAGTCTATTCAAATGGCTTTTTCCTTGAGTAGTGATATCTGGATTACGAATTTGATCAATACCATCGCCAATAAACGAATCCGCTATTTCTTACAAGGTCAAAACTTACCGAAGTACCGCGTAATCAAAGAGCGAAAAATTGGTTATATCCGATTCAACAACCAATTTAAAAATGAGATTTTTCAATCCGCAGAGTTTCCCAAAACTTTCTCTGATCTAAAAACGAAATTTTCGGAATTAGAGCTTTTTGTGAAGCACCGCGTCCTACATAAACTAGATAATTCTAGCCTAGTCGAATCCATCCAAACCTTCTTAAAAGCAGAGGAGTTTAAAAATACCTTGGAGCATTTACGCTTGCTTTCTTTGTATGTACATTTCTTTGACCGAAGTGAAGAAGACCAAAAATTCTTACAACAAATTTTTGATGAAGCGAGAGACCAAAATGATAATTTCAACGAGAAATGGTTTGAGTATTTGTTAGATTTACACAATAGCCAACTCGAAATTGGTGTCGATGCTGACAATCGGGTTTTGTCTTTACTCAATGGAAAGAAGGAAGATCAATTTGCGGAGTATTACCAATTAATGGATATCATTCATAGCAAAGGATACACCCACGACGATGCACTCGAAGCGGTGAAAGTATTTCATGCGAAGCACGAGGGCTTATCTGACATTAATGAGTGCTTAAGAAGAACTATTTTCCATTACTTCAACCAACTCGTTTCGAACTTAACCGTAGAAGAGTACACTGGTCTTTTTGAACTGACGAAAATTTTACCTAGCTACATGGGAATCTTTTCTAACCAACAATTCAATCAGGATATTAAGGAGCGTTGTATGGCTTACATCAAAAAATTGCTTAAGCGCTATACCGATAAAAGAGGTAGAGATTACCAAGACATCAAGAAATTTGTGGCAACTACTTTCGTTGATCTTAATTTCCTTACGGAAAAACAAGTCGTTGAATTATTCAAAACCCGCAGAAAAAAGAAAACGCCAACGGCTTCCTAAGTTGAGCGTACTTTTCTTAACGAAATGCTTATCCCGAATTTTCAAGGTAGAAAATTCGGGATATTTTTTTGTTCGGTGTGCTTTGGAAAGTACCTTCCTTCCATTTTTTCCCTTCCCAAATGGGAATCGTTTCGTCGATAAATTATCCTTCCAGATAGAAAAAAATTGCCATTGTGCTAGTATAAATATACCTTGAAGCGAACAAATGATAAAAAAAAATGATAAAAGGTTTTTTTGATGGTGTGACGGCTTACGCTAAAGCATTTTCGCTCATTTCTGAAATGAGATTATGGAAGTATCTCGTGGTGCCCGGATTCATTAGTATTTTGCTGGGCGCAGCCATTTTTGGAGTAACTTTTGGGTTAGCGGGCGTGCTGGGTGCTTGGCTAATTTCTTGGTATCCCTTCGATTGGGGTTTAGAATACCTTAGCAATATCTCCGCTTTCATTGGTGGATTTATTCTATTAACGGGTGGGTTTATTTTGTACAAACACTTGGTAATGGTCGTTGTCTCTCCTTTTATGAGCCCACTTTCTCAGAGAATAGAAGAACAGATGACCGGGCAAGCTACTAAAAATGAAGGTTTTAGCATCAACCAAGCCCTCAAAGATTTTGGTCGAGGGCTTTTGATCGCCTTTAGAAATATTTTTAAAGAATTTTTCTACGTCTTACTTTTATTATTGCTAGGCCTCATTCCTATTCTCAACTTTCTTAGCCCAATTCTAATTTTTGCAACACAAGCCTTCTACGCAGGTTTTGGCAACATGGATTATACCTTAGAACGGCATTTTAACGTCCGAAATAGCGCTCGTTTCGTCAAGCGTCACCGTGGTTTGGCCATTGGAAATGGAAGTGTTTTCTTAGTTTTACTAATGACCGGAGTTGGATTTTTCATAGCACCTCCCCTTGCTACCATTGCAGCAACCGTAGAGAGTGTCAAACGCTTAGAAAAAGAAAATCTACTCGCCGTTCCGGTAGAAGAATACGTCTAGACTTGGCTTAGTACGCTCAAACTGATTCTTTACTGCTGATAAATCGCTACTTTTCGTTCTCCCGGTTTGGTATAACCGCGATACATCCCCGCGGTGTTAAATGGCATGGCAACATTACCATATTTATCCAAACCAATAACGCCACCCGTGCCGCCTTTTTCTTTTAATTTGTTGATGACGGTTTTTGCAGCTTGTTTTAAAGAAATTTCTTTGTATTCTATCATCGCAGAAATATCGTAGGCTACGGCGTAGCGAATAAAAAACTCTCCGTGTCCCGTAGCAGAAATGCCACAAGTATTATTATTGGCATAAGTCCCCGCTCCAATAATGGGAGAATCCCCAACCCGATTATAGCGCTTATTCGTCATGCCTCCCGTAGATGTTCCAGCGGCGATATTCCCATCAGCGTCAAGTGCGACGGCACCAACGGTACCAAATTTATAATCATCTTCTTCCGAAGCCGCTTGTCCCGTAGGATTTCCTTTTTTGAGTACTTTCTGTAGTGCGTCCCATCTTCTTTGAGTATAAAAATAGTCGGGCGTTACTACTGCTAAGCCCTGTTCTTTCGCAAACTCATCTGCGCCCGCGCCCGTCAATAATACGTGGTCTGATTTTTCCATCACCGCTCTCGCAGCCAAAATAGGATTCTTTACCGTTTGTACACCGCCGACAGCCCCCGCATTTTGAGTTTTACCATCCATGATAGAAGCATCTAACTCATTTTTTCCAGCATGATTAAATACTGCTCCTTTCCCCGCATTAAACAAGGGAGAATTTTCCATAAATAGAATTACCTTTTCAATGGCATCGAGACTACTACTACCATTTTTCAACATTTCTTCCCCAATATCTAAAGCTTCATTTAAGGTTTTCAAGTAAGCCGCTTCTTGCTCGGGCGTCATATTTGCTTTGAGAATGGTACCCGCACCACCGTGAATAACCAAAGCATAAGCTGCTTTTTCTTCTTCATTAAAAGAAACCGTAGTCTCAATATCATTGCAAGCCGTAATGCTGAGTAGTAAACCGACGATGGCTAAAATTAATCCGATGGATGGTAAAGTATGCTTTTTCATATTTGATGATTAAAATAATGACTGAGTAGATTTATTGCAGGAAGGAATAAACTCCGCTGCGGAATGCACTCAAATTAAATAATAATTATAGCATTTTTTAAATATCTTGCAATAAGTTACCCTGAAGCGCCAAGACAAATGAAATCACTGATTAACTTGCATTATCTTTTGCACCGCCTCTTCGTTGCTCAAATTCTTACTTAGCAAAGACTAAGTGCGATTTTCGCGCCTTGATCCTATAGAACAAAATATAACACCATTTAATGGCAATTCAATTTTGTTTGGTTACTTACGCTTAGCATAACCGTAGTCAACCATCAAAAAGCAGCGCTTTTAACTTGATTTGGAATAGCTATTGCACTACTTCTCGCTCACAAGAGTACTCCTACAAAATAAAGTAACCCTTTAATAAAAACAGACAACATGAAAATATTGGTGATTGGTGGTGGTAATATGGGTTTGACCTATGCACAAAGCTTTTTGAGATCACAGATTTGTAATAAAGCGGATATGATGATCTTGGAAAAATCTCCAGAGAAAGCTAAGGAATTGGCTAAAAAAGACATTGGAACGGTTTACGGAACAGCCTCGGAGTGTTTGAGCAAGGCAGATTTGGTTATTCTAGCGGTTAAGCCGCAAGATGCGCCGGCGCTTTTTACGGCGCTTCGTCCTTTTGTAGAAGCACAGCAGGTCTTTCTATCCATCATGGCAGGAATTAAACTACAAACTATTGCACAAGCCTTAGGCCTAAAAAAAATCATCCGTGCGATGCCCAATTTACCCGCACAAACGGGAATGGGAATGACCGTCTTCACCTCTTCCGACGAGGTAACGCGAATTGAATTAGTTATGGTGCAAAACCTGATCAATACAACAGGAAAGTCTTTATACGTGGAAGCGGAAGATGCAATTGATGGTGCAACAGCTATTTCGGGCAGTGGTCCTGCCTACGTTTTCTATTTTATGGATGCCATGATGCAAGCTGCTCGGCAAATGGGATTTTCCGTTTCCGAATCAGAATTGCTCGTCAGCCAAACCTTCCGTGGTGCGGTAGACCTTTACAACAAAACAAACTTTTCTTGTGAGACTTGGATTCAAAAAGTGTCTTCTAAAGGAGGAACTACAGAAGCAGCCATGAAGTGTTTTTCCGAAGCTCAACTTGACGAAGATATTGTTGCGGGAGCAAAAGCTGCCTATCAACGCGCCGTAAGCTTGGGAAAAACGGAGGATTAGCAATTTCCAACCAACTTCGATCTGATAAAATCAGCTATTGTAAGGTAAATTCATTAGTAGTGGTGACTTGATTTCCACCATCAGCATCCGTTGCGATGGCACGAATTCTATAAAGACCTTCTTGTGGTCCCATAAACCCATTGATACTATTGAAAGAATACGAGCCCAAACGATCTACTTGATCGTCAACCAAAGTTTCTAAAACAGCCCCTGTAACATCTAAGATTTCGATTTTTACTTTACTAATCAAACCATTATTTTCTCGCGTGTACGCTACTTGAATACTTACCGGGATCATAAGATCGAGATCAGCTCCGTCAGCAGGAGAATTAATGGCAATCTTGACGCTCGTAGGCAAAGGATCCCCTGGTTCAAGAGTCGTAGAATCGTCGTCTTTATTACAGGCACTAAGACTAAGGAGCAACATAAAACTATAACAAAGTAACTTTTTCATTGATTTTCTTTTCAAATAAGATGACGGACGGCATGGTCCAAAATAATAAAGCTTCCATTGATCAAAATCCTATTTGATTTTGCTAGGAAATGCAACGGAATGCTTTTAAATACACTGTCCAACAAACTTACAATGTACTAAACGAGTTATCGCACTCAAATTTAATTCTTTTTTTATAATTCTTTTATTGATGTTGTTTAAAAATAGATCCGAATACCTACACCTACCGTCCGTCCGACAGAAGCAAAGCGTTGTAAGATCATTTTAAAACAACTTTATTTAAAACGTTTCAAAACCCAAATCGCCGCCTAAGTTCCACTACTCGTAGACGAATACTAGAGCTAGACGGTAAACTTGCCCAAGCGTAGCGCAACTTCATCCCATGCTTAGCGGATTACACCTTCTGCTAATTTTGTCCAGTTAGTTATTTTTTGTAACTTTATGGTGACAAAAATTCATCTTTTTGATTACAAATTATGAACATGATAGATCTTAGTTTGCTGTTCATCGGCTTATTAATTGGTGCCATCGTTAGCTGGATCGTTTCCAAGTATAAGTTTGCGGCCGACAAAAACTACTTATCGACGGAAGAATTAAAGGAAAACTACGTATTGAAAGAAGTCTTCGACAATTTGCAAATGCAGGCAGATTTACAACGGGATGATCTCCAAGAAAAAGAGCAAGAGTTCCGAAACTTAATGTCCCAATTGGCTGCCAAAGAGCAATCTGCACTCCATTTAGAAGATAAACTACTTTCCCAAAAAGAGGAATTAAATCAATTACAAGACAAATTTAAATTAGAATTTGAAAACATTGCCAATCGCTTACTCGAAGAAAAGAGTCAAAAATTTACCGACCAAAACCAAAAACAACTCAAAGATATTTTGCATCCTTTACAAGAAAAAATCAAGGAATTTGAGGTAGGTATTGAGAAACGTTTCTGGGAAGACTCCAAAGATCGAGTTTCCTTTCAAAAAGAAATTGAACACCTGAGAAACCTCAATATGCAACTCAGCGAAGACGCTAATAATCTCGTCAATGCACTCAAAGGAGAATCCAAAACACAAGGAGATTGGGGCGAATTCCGTTTGGAAATGTTGCTCGAAAAAGCAGGACTCGTCAAAGATATTCACTTTGAAGTACAAGGTAATTTCAAAGATGATCACGGCCGAGATAAGCGCCCCGATTTCATCATTAACTTACCCGAACAAAAGCATTTAATTATTGACTCGAAAGTATCTTTAGTCGCTTACGAAAGATTTTTTAATGCCGACAAAAATAAGAAGAAAGAAAAATACATCAAGGCACACCTAGATAGTATCAGAGCACACATCAAAGATCTTAGTGGCAAAAACTACCAACATCTTTATCAAATTAATTCCCCGGATTATATCTTACTCTTCATTCCGATTGAGCCTGCTTTTTCTTTGGCCATTCAAGAAGAAAAACAAATTTTCCTAGACGCACTCGATAAAAATATTGTTTTAGTGACGGGTTCTACCCTACTGGCTACGATGCGTACCGTTTCTTATATTTGGAAACAGGATAAGCAGAAGCGGAATGTCTTGGAAATTGCGAGACAAAGTGGCTTACTCTACGATCGATTCTGTAATTTCGTCAATGATTTGAGAACCATTGGTACAAAATTAGACCAAGCCAGAACAGTTTACGATGACGCGATGAATAAATTAACGGATGGAAAACGGTACGGGGATACTTTGATCGGTCGAGCCGAAAAAATCAAACAACTTGGCGCTAAAACCTCTAAAAACTTGCCCGAAAAATTGATTAACCTAGCGGGTGAACAGGAAGAAGTTTAGCCCGCTGAGCTTTCAAATCAGTCTGCTTGGTTTTGGATAAATTAGCAAACAATCGAGCGCCTCGAAAACGTTCGTATAAATCTAAATACAGCAAAGCGCCATATCCCAATAAAGGCAAACTCAGCCAAGCGATATAGATATACCATTCATTGATACCCGCTGCCAATACAAACAGCACTAAATAGTACAAAACAGTCGCCACCAACGCGGTAGTAATCCCTACCGAAGCTTTGAATTCTAATTGTCGAACTTTGTTGTCTTTTACATATTTCCCTAAGGCAATTGGAGGATAATTCGCTAAATATCCCAATACAAAAAAGACAAAGCCCAAGAGCAATAAAGCCGCATTTTTGAAGTGATACGTTTCGGGATGTACAACGGCTTGATCCGTAAAGTTTAGTTTTTCTAATTGGTCAAAATAAGACTTACACTTTTTTTCAACGGCTTGTTTTTCTGCCTCAGACCAGCCATTGATTGCCGTAGCAATGGCCATTTCTCCTTCCAAACGCTCCCGAGCAGCATCCAAAATCGGAAAAAGGGGTTCCGTTCGATTATTCCGATAAAGCACCAGCAACATTTCTAATAAATCATCATCTGCTGGATCTTCTAAATGAATCAGCTGCATTTTCATGCCTTCGGCAATATCCTGCGTCAACAGATGGATACCTTTTACTTGATTTTCTTCGTAAACACTTAGGTAATCTCGGACGGCAATGGGTTCACCAAAAGAAATCATCACCTCACTGCGAAAGCGATCCGCATAAGTATAATTGACCCCAACGGGTACAATCTGAATATCTTTATCCATGTGTAGCTCTAGACATCTAAAAACGATTCTTGCGGCACCTTTTTGTAAAGGTCTCAGGCGTTTGGTTTGCTTCGTTGTGCCTTCCGTGAGAATCATTAAGGCTTTATCTTCTTTTAACGCTTGGTAACAAAACTCGAGAGTATCGTGGTTTTGTTTCAGGTTTTTATAGCCATCGACAAACCGAAAAATGGGAACCATCTGCAAAGCCATCAAGATTTTGCGGTGTAAAGGTTTCTTAAAAAGATCGCCACGAACCAGAAAATGCAAGGATCTCGGTAAAAAACAAGCTAGTAAGCAAGGTTCGATGAACGCCGTCGGGTGATTGGCTGCAAGAATAATGGGCTTATCACGGGGCACACGCGCTTGCTTCGAAAAGTAAATCTTCCGAAAAAATATTTTTAATGCTAGCGTGGCTAACGGTTTTGTAACTCGGTATAACATCCTCGTTTTTATAAGTCTTACTCGAAATCAACTTCTTGAAACGTTGCTTCGGTACTTAAAAGACAAAAATCACATAAATATAAAAAGCTTTTGTATTTTCACCATTATGCTTATGAAAAAGTATCTCATCGTTATTTCTGGCGCAACGGCAACTGGAAAAACAGCACTAGCCATCAAAATGGCGCAAGCCTTGCAATGTCCGATTCTATCTTGTGATAGTCGGCAATTTTACCAAGAGATGAATATCGGTACAGCAAAAGCCAGTATAGCGGAATTAAAAATGGCGAAACACTATTTTATTAATAGCTTAAGCATACAAGATAATTATAGTGTTGGAGATTTCGAGAAAGATGGCCTAGAATTACTGAAAAAAATTCATTCGCGACAACAATATGCTATTCTAGCTGGTGGTTCGGGACTATTTATCCAAGCACTTTGCGAAGGCTTAGACCATTTTCCAGCGATTTCTGCCCCGATCAAGGAAGAATTAATTGAACTTTTTGACACCGAAGGGATTCAAGCTTTACAAGCGGAACTCCAACAAAAAGATCCTGCGTATGCACAACAGGTGGATTTACAAAATCCGCAACGCCTAATTCGTGCCTTAGCAATTATTCGCACCCATAATAAGCCTTTTTCTAGTTTCCTTTCCGGCAAAAAAGCAAGTCGTCCTTTTCAAATAATTTACATTAATCTACACGTGGAGCGCGCACAGCTCTACGCCCGCATCAACCAACGGGTAATGCAAATGATGGACGCTGGTTTATTAGAAGAAGCAGCAGGCTTACGTCCTTTTCAGCAACTCAACTCGCTTCAAACCGTTGGCTACCAAGAGTTATTTGATTATTTTGATCAAAAACATGATTTAGAAACGGCCGTCGCATTGATCCAACGAAATACCCGACGCTACGCCAAGCGGCAAATGACTTGGTTTAGAAGAGCGCATCACTGGAAACATTTTTCACCAGAAGAAGCGGCAGAAGTCCTTGCCTATATTCGGTGGACGGTGGATAAGAATATTCAGTTGCACCAATACCACGAGGAATTTCAAGCGGCTATCCAAATTTTTTACCAAAAAAACCTGCCTGACGAAAATCCTATAGAGCCTACGCAACATCACATAATTTTAGCCATTCAAGCAGGAAAAGTAATTGCTTTTGCTTATCGCAAAAAGAATATAAAAACTGCTACGCTGCCTCAACTCCACTTTGCTCCGTCTTTTATCGCAGATGCAAGTTTAAAAAAATTCCTCTTGCACGAAATGAACTTTAGTTAGGCAATCCTGTTCGGTTTTCATACTAAACTTCCCTATAATTTTAATCTATAAAACTGCTT
>CALFBG010000302.1 GCA_937951685.1 uncultured Saprospiraceae bacterium
CGGGTATCTTACAACAGGAGCGACAAGAAATTGACATCTCTGATTTAGCGAATGGAATGTATTACCTCAAAATTGCGAACCAAGTTTATGCGATTGTTAAAACGGAGTAAGGAATCTGAATTTAAATTATAGTGTATTGAATTTGTCAATAGTGAATTTGATAATAATGAATAATGATTTACAGATTCAGTATGCACAAACGATTATTCCTCGACCTTTTATAGTTGTTAAAAATTATAGTTGTTAAAAAAAAAGAAAATGAAAGTGCTCATTTATCGCATCATTTTTTGCTTGTCTTTGCTGACGACGGTTGCCTGTAATTCGGATGCGCCCACTACGCGTGCAACCTCTGGAGAAAAAGCGGTAGCTACAACGTCGAACTTGGATTGGATCGTGGGGGCGTGGAAGCGGACCAACGACGAAGCAGGAAAGCAAACCTTTGAGACTTGGGCGAAAAAGCCAGATGGAACTTACGCCGGATCTGCCTATACTTTGGTGGGGAAAGATACCGCCTTTCAAGAAATAATGGAACTCAAGCCGGAAGCAGGGATCTGGCGATTAAGCGTATCGGGCGTCAACGAAACGCCAACGGTATTTGTTTTTACGGATCATCGCCCCTTGCGTTTTGTTTGTGAAAACCCAGACAATGAATTTCCTCAGAAGATTAGCTACTCGCGGCACGCCGACAAACTATCTGCCATTATCACTGGTGGGAGAATGAAAATCACCTTTCTATTTGAAAAAAATTAGATGTGATTCCACTAGTTACTTAATATCTGTAAGTTGGAAATCCAGTTGATCTTAGAGGAAGGAAGGGGAGGACAAAATGAAAACTTGCCATTTCCTAGCCTACTGGATACAATACCTGACTTGTCTATGCTCTTATCTAAATTAAGCGAATCATTTTATTAAACCGTTTACGAATTGCTTACCTTTGAGCGTTGTTGCTGGAGAAAACAGTAGGCTTCGCCTAACCAAAAGACTCCTATTTACACTGATTCAAACCAAACCGATCATGCAGACAGCTTTATTTAAAATAAGAGAAGAAGAAAAATATGGCTTTATTAACGCGCAGGGAGAAATTGTGATTGAACCTCAATATTATGAAGCGGAGGACTTTTACCATGGTTTTTCGAGAGTACGGTTTAACAATAAACTAGTGCCTTTAGATCATTTAGGTCGTTTGTTGATGAAGCATTTATTTAATCATGTTGGTTTTTTTGAAGAAGGTTTAGCAAAGGTACAATTAGTTAATTTGTGGGGATATATTGACCAGCGGGGAAGTCTTCGCATTGAGGTACAATACGAAGATGCGGGGGATTTTAGCGAAAATTTAGCCGCGGTTAAAAAAGAGAAGTATGGTTATATTAATCCTACGGGGGATTTTCAAATTGAAGCCTTGTACGAACAAGCGGGCGTTTTCAAAGAAGGTTTAGCGGCCGTTGCACTAGAGGGGCAGTTTGGTTACATCGACCCATCAGGAAAACTTGCCATTCCCACCCAATTTGTAGAAGCATTTCCTTTTCAAGGTAATCTGGCGGTTGTTGTCGATGATCAAGAACTTTGGGGATTGATCAATCGCGCAGGGAAATGGTTGGCAGAACCACAATTTTCGCTAGAAAAAGGACAACCCAATGGACAGTTTTTCGATGATCGTTGTGTTATCATACAAGCGGAAAAGTATGGTTTCTTAGACCGAGATGCTCAAGTGGTGGTTCGACCTAAGTTTGATTTTGCGGGGGATTTCTCAGAAGGATTAGCCTTGGTAGAAATCAATCAAGCTTACGGATACATTGATCCTTTAGGAAAATTGGAAATTTTGCCAAATTACGAAGATGCAGGTGATTTCTCGGAGGGACTAGCACAAGTCTCCATCAACGGGAAATGGGGTTTTATTGATACGACAGGAAACATATGTATCAAGCCGATCTACGACGAAGTAGCTGCGTTTAAAAATGGTTTAGCGTGGGTATTGATGGATGGAAGTTGGGCGTATATTGATCCTAAAGGTGTTCCTGTTTGGCAAGAACAAAAGAATGCAAGCTTCACAATGAGTTGAGCATTAAGCATAATCATGTTGTTGCCACTTATCACTTAACGCACCACGCATTAACGATCCAATCTTATTAAATACGGCTTGAATTTATTGTTTTAAACGGGCAATGACCGTTTTATTTCCTTTCACCTTTTGTCCCAGCGCAACGGTAATTTCGGTATCCAGCGGTAAGAATAAATCTACTCGCGAACCAAATTTAATGAATCCCATATCAGTACCTTGCTCTACTTCTTCCCCTACGTCGAGGTAATTGACAATACGTTTGGCCATGAATCCTGCGATTTGTCGCAAAAGAATTTCTGCATCGCCGGTATCAATAACCACGGTCGTTCTTTCGTTTTCAGTAGAAGACTTAGGATGCCAAGCAACAAGATATTTTCCTGGATGGTATTTGAAGTAATTAACGGTACCAGAAATTGGATTTCGGTTGACGTGTACATTAGTTGGACTCATGAAAATAGAAACTTGTAATCTTTTATCTTTAAAATACTCAGATTCTTTGGTTTCTTCGATCACAACAATTTTTCCATCTGCCGGAGCATAGATTACATTTTCGTCAGGAATAACGATTTCTCGGGTTGGATTCCTGAAAAATTGTAAAACGGAAAGAAATAAAATTACTGAAATAATGCCCGTTATAATTAATGCACTGGGCAAAAATCCGAAGACTATTGCATTGATAACCAATAAAATAATTGATAATCGGATTAAAATATTATGTCCTTCTTTGTGTATCTTCATATAGCAACAGTTTGCATATTATCTTGCAAAGTTAATAAAATAAATAAGGAAGTTGTTTAATAATATATTACAGATACGGTCTTCGATCCTTCCTTGCTCTTATAATTCGACCAAATTGTACTAAACCTCAAGTTGAAAATAGCTTTTGGCTCCTCAACGCAGCCTGTTTGCTAACCATAAACCTTGAAAGGCTCTTGGAAACAGCTACTTAAGTTTGTAATGTCATGGGTGTTAATCAGTTTGGTAAAGTATTACCAATTTTCAGTTATGGGCAGAGCGGTTAAGAGAGCGAAAACCGTTTTTATGGCTTATTTTTTATTAAACAACTCCTATTTAAGGAATAAAAGATATGCTGCCGCAAAGGGTAAAAGAAATATAAAAGCATCAAAACGATCTAAGAAACCACCGTGTCCAGGCAAAAAGCTTCCAGAGTCTTTGATTTGCTTGCTACGTTTGAACATCGATTCTACTAAATCACCAAGAGAGCCGAAGATACCTACAATTACGGCGAGTACCAACCAATCTTTTAAAGGAAGTCCTGTAGACCAAAGACTCAACAAATAAGCAGCCAAGAAAGTTATAAAAAACCCTGCTAGGCTTCCTTCCCAAGTTTTATTGGGAGAGATTCTCGGAAAAAGTGGTGTTTTTCCAATTTGTTTTCCTACCATGTAAGCCCCTGTGTCGTTGGCCCAACTCAAAACTAACAAACCTAAAACCACTTTTGGTAAATATTGTTGTCCATCAATTGCAATTATTAACAAAAGGGCTAAAGGCATTCCGATGTATAGTAAGCCTAGCACCATGGTCGCTAAATTAGCAAAAGGGCTTTTAGCTGCCGCAAATAATTCAAAAATGAAAAGTAAAAATACGGCGGGCAAAGCAAAAATGAGGACAGCTTGTAGCCATTGCCAAGGCTGTTCTACGAATTGTAATTGGACAATCGTGGCAACAACGTAAGGACTCATCCCTAAGAGCATGGCTAACCATTTTCTTTGTGAATAGAATGCTTCGCCTCGGGGTAAACTCAAACTTAAAAATTCCCAGAGCGACAAGGCACAAATGACTCCAAATAGAAGTACAAAAGATTGGATGCCACCAAATAATCCAGCCAACATGACAACAACAAAAACAAGAGCGGTACTAGCCCGAGTTAAAAATCCATTCATAGGGACACAATATCAGTATTTTAACTGATTTTTATTAAAATTAACGATAAAATAGCTCAGGATTAAGACTAAAATCAAAGAAATGAGACTAGTTCCCCAAGATATTTCTTCCATATTATCTAAATCTAAGTTAGAAAGCTTGGTCTCGTAAAGACGGTGCGCGAAAATTTGGCTACCATTATAAACAAAATGAGTGAGGATGGGAACCCATAAATTTTGCGTCCAATAAAATAAAAAGCCTAATAAAGCACCGAGTAAAAAGCGGGGCAGAAAGCCTTCAAATTGCATATGGAAAGCCGAGAATAAAAAGGCCGTTAACAGAATTGAACTAATGGGATTGCTCATAATCTTTCCTAGCTTCTGTTGGATAATTCCTCTAAAAACTAATTCTTCTCCGAACGCGGGAACCAAAGCCATTACCAAGAGATTGAAGTAAAACTCATAAGGCGCTTCTACGGACAATAAATTATTGATTAAATCACTGGTATCTTCCTCCATCGACTGTGCCCAGGAGGGAAGCGGAATGCTTTTATTAATTTGGTACGTCAATTGTGCTAATGGAAAAGCGATTAGAATAAGTAGGCTACCCAGCGTAACGTTGAATAGGGAAGGAAGGCGATTTAACTTTAAGAACTCAAACCCTGATTTACGGTATAAAAAGACCGCAAATAACAAACCCGGAATAACAAATAAGCATAAATGTTGGACGAGGATCGTGAGCCGCGTAAAATTTCGTAGCCTTAGGTCGTTATTTTGGCTAAGAGCTTCACTAATTGAACTAAAATTTATTCCAACTAACTCACTTAAAGCCAAGATAATAGCAAGACTAAATAAAGAACTTAAAATAATAAGCAGCAGAAGTAATACTAATGACGTTATTGGTGTGTAGGCAGTCTCTTCGGATCGTAAGTCCAATTTTTTGCGAGGAAAGTCCATTTTAAATTTTTTGTAAATTTACGCGGATTTTTCAATTTCTAAGCATCTTTATCTGCTTACAGCACGTAAGCTAGGAAACAAGATTCTTGGAAGTCTTAGATAATGTACTAGGAAGTTCGTAAAAGTAATAATACATTTGCGCCTTCAAAAAATAAAACGATAGATACCCAACTCATACCCATAATTGCTGATTGCAGGCAATCCATGAAATTGGACATCTAACATAAAATCTGCCAAAGTACCAATCAGAAGTATGATAACAAGGTTAAGCGTAAATATTAATAAAGTTGCTCTACTTAGAAACTCAAGAGGAGCAAACCTGCCAGATTTAACTCAAGTCGCTAAAGATTGTGAAGCTTTCGGAGCGCAAGGAATTACTGTTCATCCTAGACCTGATGAGCGGCACATCAAATATAATGACATTCCACTGCTGAAAGAAGTAGTGACTACGGAGTTCAACATTGAAGGAAATCCAACACCTCAATTTTTAAAATTGGTACTTGATAATCGACCGACACAATGCACCTTAGTCCCCGATGATCCCGGCGCACTTACTTCTGATAGTGGTTGGGATACTATCAAACACGCTGGACTGCTAAAAGATGTCGTTGCACAGCTCAAAGCAGCTGGTATTCGGGTCGCACTTTTTGTGAATGCCGAAGAAGCTCAGATTGAAGGTGCAAAGGAAGTAGGCGCCGATCGAGTCGAACTTTATACGGGAACTTTTGCCAATCAATTTTTGCAAGATCGAGAAAAAGCCGTTTTACCGCACCGCCGTTGTGGGGAATTAGCAGCAAAAATCGGGATTGGATTGAACGCGGGACACGACTTAAACTTAGACAATCTAGCATTTTATAAATCAGCAGTAAAAAATTTACTAGAAGTATCTATTGGTCATGCCCTCATCGCACAGGATGCATTATACTTTGGGTTACATAATGCTATTCAATTGTACCTTAGACAATTACGCTAGAAATAAGTTGAAATAACTTGGAATGCCATTTTTTTTGGTAAACAAGTTTACTAGAAAACATAATAAAAAAATAAAATAAGATAAAGCTTAATGTTTAAATGTTTGTAACAGTTTAGAAACGATTTTTTTGTACCAGGAATTAAACTTTTTATAGCTTGACAGACAGAAACTTAGCTGCATAAATAGGATTCAAAAATATTAAATTGATGGTCAACTCATATGTTTTATATCGCCGAGTGGCGTTGTCTTCAAAATTCTATTCTAGGATTAAAAGTTAACAGCAAATTAGGTGGAATTTGAAAAAAAGTATATTTTTGACGATTAGTTCATGTTTTATTTATTTTTAATTTAAATCGGATTAGTATGAAAAAACTCTCACTAGTTTTAATGCTAGTTCTTTTTGCTGTTGGGATTACCCTAGCTCAAAGAACAGTTACCGGTACGATCACAGATGATAGTGGTGAAACGTTAATTGGAGCCAATGTATTAGAAAAAGGCACCGCTAACGGAACTACTACAGAAGTAGATGGTACTTATTCTCTCAGTGTTGCAGATGGAGCAACACTCGTAATTTCGTATGTTGGATACGATGATCTTGAAGTTGCCGTAGATGGCAGATCAGTTGTTGATATCCAAATGGAAACCGGACAAACACTTGACGAAGTGGTTGTAACTGGTGTTGCTGCTGGTACCAGCACAAAAGAATTAGGTTTTACCGTTGGTAAAATTAATGAACAAGCTTTACAAGAAGTACCTGGGGTAGATCCAGCGAACGCTTTGCGGGGAAAAACACCTGGTGTACGGGTAGTTTCTGCTTCTGGTAATCCAAGTTCTGCACCTGAAGTGCGGTTGAGAAGTTCAACTTCTATTTCAGGAAATCAAAGTCCGCTTTACCTAATGGATGGAATCATCCTTGATGGTAACTTGTCGGATATTAACATTAACGATATTCGGTCTATTGAAATCGTAAAGGGTTCTGCCTCTTCGGCACTTTATGGTTCTTTAGCAGGTAATGGTGTTATTCAGTTATTATCTAGAATTGGTTCTGGTAAGTCTGGAAAAACTAAAGTTATTGTTACAAATGAATATGGTTTCGATCAAATTGCTAGAGATTATCCATTAGCAACACAGCACCCATTTCAAAACGATCCTCAGGGCGTTAGAAGTGTAGATTATGACAATGATCCAAGTACACCAGAGATTAATAACTTTGGATTTTTATTGGATGCTGGTGGTAACCGAATTATTGATCCTGACAAACGTTTCGACGGAGAATACCTTTCTGGTACGTTTGACAATATCGGGAATACAATTACTGGTTCTCCATTCTTTTCTAACTACATCGGTTTAGGTGCAACAGAAGACAAATTTGGATACTACCTTTCTTTCCACAACTTACAACGTGGTGGTGTAGTAGAGGGGCTTGATCCTTACAAAAGAAGAAACTTCAGAGCTAACGTTACTTTCCGTCCAACGGATAAGTGGAAAATTAGCTTGAATTCTTTGTACGCTACTGTTGATGGTGTAAACGTAACAGAGCAAGGACAAGGAAACAACCTTTTCTTCGGTTTGTTAACGGCTGAGCCTTACATCAACTTAACAGAAAAAGGACCTGATGGAAACTTTTCTGAAAAGCCTGCAGGTTATGACTTGCAACAAAGTAACTTCCAAAACCCATTGTACGTAGGTGGTGTTTTAGATTTTGGATTCGATCGTAAGCGTTTAATTGGTGGTGTATCTGTATCTTATGATGTTACAGAAAACCTTACTTTATCTGCTACTCGATCTATTGACCGATCAGATAACTTCTTTTTCTTCATTGAGCCTAAGAATTACCAAAATCCTGATCCAGGAAACAATAGAGGTGGTGCACAGACGGAAAATTCTTCTGAGACCCTTACTGAAGTTACTTCTGGAACGGCACAGTACAAAATGGAGTTAGGAGAACAAACTGATCTACGATTGACTTTATCTTACTTATTAGAAGAAAGAAGTAGTCGATTCTCTGGTGCTAGTGGTACCGCTTTTGCTGCATTAGGTTTACGTAACTTAGGTGCACTTACTGAAAACGTAACGGCTAATTCTGGACAAACAGAGTCTATTTCTGAAAACGTTTTCTTGGATGCGAACCTTGGCCTTATGGACAAGTTTTTTATCAATGGTATGGTACGACGTGATGGTTCTTCTTTATTTGGAGAAAACGAACGTTACCAAATCTACGGTAGAGGTTCTTTAGCATACATCTTATCAGAAGATCTTAAAGTTCCTTTTTTCAACTTAATGAAATTAAGAGTTTCTTACGGTATTTCTGGTCAAAGACCTCCATTCGATGCACAATACCAAACTTTCCAAGCTAACAATACGGGTATTAACCCAGTATCTTTAGGTCAACCAGACCTTAAGCCATCAAGAGTTAGCGAGCTTGAATTCGGTATTGATACAAGATTTGCAAACGATAGATACGGATTTAGCGCAAGTTATGCAATTGCAGATGTAGAAGATGATTACATCTTGGTACCTTTAACGGTAGCAACTCCATTTAACTCTCAATGGCAAAACGTTGGTCAAATTCGTGGTACTGCCATTGAATTAGGTTTAACGGGTCGACCAATTGATAAAAATGGTTTCTCAATTGACTTCGCTTTAAACTGGGATAGAATTACACAAGAGATTACAAGCTTAGGTGGAATTCCTGATTTTACACAAAATACAACTAGTGCATTTGACCTTTTTAGAGTTGAGGAAGGTTTACCATACGGTACAATGTACGGTAACAGAGTCTTGACTTCAATTGATGAACTTACCGTTGATGAAAATGGTAACGTGTTAAATGCAATCAAAAACAGTGGTGTATTATTAGGCGAAGGTGCTTTCACAAAAGATGATTTCATGATCAACAGTGATGGTTACGTTGTACCTAAATTTAGCGCTGCTACGGATGCTGATGGAAATGTTATTCCTGATGTTGATGTTGATGGTGACGGTGTATACGATCCAGCAGACGGTGATAAAGCAAGACGTATTTCTTCTGTCGGTACAGGAGATGAGCAAGTTGTTTACTTAGCAGACGAAGACGGTGCTACTCAATCAGTAAGTATTGGTAACACGAATCCAGATTGGAACCTTGGTCTTGCAGTAACTTTCAAGTATAAAGGAATTTCTTTATATGTATTGATTGACCACCAACAAGGTGGAGATATCTACAACTACACGAAGCAATTATTGTACTTCAACGATAGACACGGAGATTTACAAGATTATGCTGCGGAAGGTAAGCACACTGATTACTCTAACGGTTCTAGTAACATCTACAACTTAGCATCTGCTTCAAGTCACTTCGTAGAAGATGGAACATTCACTAAGATTCGTGAGATTTCTTTAGGATACACGTTTAATAATGATCAATTAGGACGATTAGGTAAGTACTTAAGTAAGGTTAAATTTGCAGTAGCAGGTCGTAACTTATTTACATTTACGAACTACTCTGGATGGGATCCTGAGGTTGCACTTGGCAATAACCCGACAAATTTCCGTTTAGATGAGTACTCTTACCCTAACTTCCGAACATTTACAGGTAGTTTAACGTTAGAATTTTAATTTTGTAAACATCTAAAATTTTCAATTACATGAAGATTAAAAACTTAATAAAGCTCTCTGCGTTTATTTTCCTTCTAACAGGAACGTACAGCTGTGCGGACCTAGAAGTAGAGAATCTAAACAGTGCAGATAGAGCTCGAGCACTGAGTACGCCCGAAGACGTAATCAGCCTTCTTAACGGAGGTACGAATACTTTCTTTGCGGCCTCTACTTCTTTCCTTGGGGTTAATTTAGACCTTCAGGCGGATATCATTACTTCTACCAATGCAGCTAACAACTACTGGGGAGATGCTGATGAGCCAAGAAGAAGAATTAATAACTCTACAACCTGGGATGACAAGAACAATGTAGAATTTCTTTTCAACGATTGTTTTTCTGCGATTCATGCCGCTAACTTCGTATTCGCAGCCGTTAATACGGATGGTTTGGAGTTAGTAGAAAATGATGTAGATAACACACAAAAGCACCTTGCTGCTGCTTACATGCTTAAGGGAATGGGTTATGGTTACTTAGGATACGTTTATGACAAAGGTTATATCGTAGAGTTTGATGCTGTTGAGCCTCCAACGACCTTAGTTTCTTACTCAGATTTGATTGCTGAAGCTGTTTTCAACTTCGAAGAAGCAAAGAAAATCTATGCTGCTAATCCAAGTGCAAACTGGGATTACATCCTTGATGCTAACCTTTCTTCTGAAGAAGCAATTAAGCTTTGTAATGCTTATGCTGCAAGATTCATGGCTGGTGAAGCTAGAACAAAAGCAGAAGCTGCAAGTTTAGATTGGACTACAATTAGAAAGTATTCACAAGAAGCGATTACAGAAGATTTTAGCCCTACTTCCGTAGGAGCTATCCTTTCTAATGGTCAACACTCTTGGAATACTTTTGAAATCAATGCAGATCGTGCCGCTTACTTACCCGTAGATTTACAGGTTTGTTGGTTAATGGATAACGATTATCCAAAGTCTTATCCTGCTACTGGCGTTCTTGGTCCAGTAAATACGGATGATATGCGAGAGCAAACTGACTTTGTTTACACAGAAAGTTTAGGTTGGTTAAGAGAAGATCGTAATCGATCTATTTTCTCTAACTATACTTTTATTCGTTACCAGTATAATTACCAAAGTACAAACGATGGTAATCCAATGCATATCGTAACCGCTGCTGAGATGGATTTAATCGAAGCAGAAGCAGAGTATATGTTAGGTAACATGGATGCTGCTAAGACTATCATTGATGCTGGTCCTCGAGTAACACGTGGTGGTTTGCCGGTTTTAGCTGACAATAGTCCTGCTACTATCGAAAGAGCAATCTGGTACGAGAATATGGTAGAATTACATAGTAGTGGAATCGGTATTGCTTTAGCTTACATGAGAAGATGGGATAGATTACAAGAAGGTTCTTACCTTCAATATCCTGTACCTGCAAGTGAGCTTGAAATTACGACACAACCTATCTACACTTTCGGTGGAGCTGGTTTTGGTAATGAAGAAGGTACTGCTGATGGTTCTAATGCTTGGAAATAAGATAGTTTCTTATCAATAAGTATTAAGTCCGCTTAATAAGAAAATCACCCTTTGCATGCTTTGCGAAGGGTGATTTTTATTTAAGACTACTTAAGCATCAAAACAAAATGATATTACCATTAAATTGTATTATATTCTGTACAGGATCGAGACGTGAAAACCGCAATTAGCTTTTGCGAAGTAAGGATTTGAGCAATGAAGCGGCAGTGCAAAAGAGGATGCAAGTTAATCAGTGATTTTATTTGTCTTGGTACTTATTTATCCCTTTAATTTGATTATTTTTGTAGTGGAGCTTCTTTTGAAATTCATGATTAAATTGATTTCTAATGTATTGTTTATCAATTAGTTTTAGCTCATAATGAAGTGGCAAAAGTTAAAAACTGCTTTTTAGACTTTATCATTGAGCATTGAAGGCAATACTAGAGAAGCATTTATTTAGCTATACCAGAAAGTACATCAATAGACACCAAAAGATGAAAATATCATCCATCAAAATTGCCCCGCAGTTTGGACTTGTCCTTTGCATATTAATTAGCTGCTGCCTAAGTGCTTGTGATACTGAGCCTAAAAAGGAAACCAAACTTCAACCCATTGACTATCCTAGCTTATACCGAGCAAGTGTAGAAGCGTTAACGGAAGCAATCGTACACGATATCTTCTCGCCTCCTGTAGCTTCCCGCATTTATGCATATCCAGGGATCGCAGCCTACGAAATTATGGCAGCTGATGCCAAGGATAAAAAAAATAGTTTGACCGGAAAATTAACGGATCTACAAGCTATTCCCAACGTACCAACTCAACAAAACTATAATCCCGAACTAGCGAGCTTGAAAGCTTTTTTAACGGTCGGTAAAACACTCGTTTTTTCACCGGAGCCACTAGATCGGAAAGAACAAGAAATCATTAAACTTTTTAAAGCGCAGGGTATTCCAGCTGCGACCATAACTCAAAGTTTAACTTACGGAGACCAAGTTGCACAACATATCATTACTTGGGCTAATCAAGATAATTACGCACAAACGCGCACGTATTCAAAACATCAATTCGAGCGAAAAGCAGGTCGCTGGATGCCTACACCACCAGATTTTCTGGACGCAATAGAACCACACTGGAATAAAATTAGACCCTTTGTCCTTGACTCAGCGAGCCAATTTGCGCCCGAAGCACCAACTAATTATAGCGTAGATAAAGACTCTAAGTTTTATAAAGAAATGTCGGAGCTGTATAGCTATACACAAAAACTAACGGATGAAGAGATTGAAGTTGCCAAGTTTTGGGATTGTAATCCATTCGTGACCAAACACGTCGGTCATTACATGGAAGGCGTAAAAAAATTAACGCCCGGAGGTCACTGGATTGGCCTTTCACTCATGGCAACCGAAAAAAAGCAAATGAATCTATACCAAACCATAAAAACCTACACCTTCACGGCGATCAGCATCGCCGATGCTTTTATTAGTTGCTGGGACGAAAAATATCGGAGTAATCTTATTCGGCCAGAAACGGTCATTAATATACATTTAGATCCCGATTGGAAACCAGCGTTGATCACGCCTTCTTTTCCTGAATATCCCAGCGGTCACAGTGTAGCCTCCGCCTCCGCAGCGGCGATGCTTACGGCAATTGTAGGGGAAGATTTTGCCTTTCGCGATTCTACGGAGGTAGCATTTGGCTTGCCCGTAAGATCATTTTCTTCTTTTACTGCCGCGGCAGAAGAAGCTGCAATTAGTCGTTTTTACGGAGGAATACATTACAAACCAGCTATTTACAATGGACTGGATCAAGGAAAACAAGTTGGAAATTTTATCGTCAAAAAATTAGTGCGCTAATATGATTAATTATAAACCATTGGTATTCATCTGTACCCTTTTTTTGCTTTTCTCTTGTGAGAAATCAGTAACCAAGGTGCAGAAACGCTTTACGGTCCACCAAGGTGCTACAATCGGACTCGATTTTAAGAATGCCCTAAAAGAAACCCTCGATTTTAATATCGTTAACTACGAATACCTTTATAACGGAGGTGGCGTAGCGGTTGGAGATATTAATAATGATGGTTTGGTAGATCTCTATTTTACTGGAACAATGGTACCCGATCGTCTATTCATGAACCTAGGAGACATGAAGTTTAAAGACATCACCGCAGCAGCTAAAATCAAATCAGAAGGCTTCAAAACGGGCGTTTCGATGATTGATATTAATAATGATGGTCATCTCGATATTTATGTCTGCCGCACAGGCAAAGGCACTGCCGAAGAGCGGGCTAATTTGTTATTCGTTAATGATGGAACAGGGAAGTTCTCCGAGCAAGCAGCGCAATATGGTATTAATTCTGCCAGTCGAACGAATCACGCCACTTTTTTTGATTATGACCTCGATGGCGATCTTGATCTCTATGTTTTAAATCATCCGATTGATTTTAAAAATAGCCAACAAATTAGAGTCAAACCTAACGCAGACTTTGGATACGAAAGAATTTATACGCCTAAAACTCCTTTTGATTCTGATCAGCTTTTTCGCAATGAGGGAAATGGTCGTTTCACGGACGTCAGTACCGAAGCAGGAATTATCAATTATGGTTACGGACTTAGTGTTGCTATCGGCGATCTCAACGAGGATGGTTTACCAGACATTTATGTAGCAAATGATTATATTGAAACGGATATTTTCTATGAAAATAACGGAGATGGAACATTCAGTAATCAAATTGGAAAGTATTTCCGTCATATCAGTGAAAATAGTATGGGATCCAGTATAACGGATATCAATGACGATGGAAAATTAGACCTCATGGTGGTTGATATGATCGCAGAAGACAATAAGCGGCAGAAATCCTTAGTTTCGAGCATGAGCTACGAGCGGTATCACTCGCTGAAAAATGTAGGGTACGAAGCACAACATATGCGCAATGTTTTACAAATCAATAATGGAAACAATAGTTTTAGTGAAATTGGTTTTCTAGCGGGCGTGTCAAATACAGAATGGAGTTGGTCTCCTTTATTTGCGGACTATGATAATGATGGTAAAAAGGATTTATTTATCTCGAATGGTTATCGTCGAGATCTAACGGATTGTGATTATACTTTGTATAAATCTGATTCTTTGTCCAAAACTAAAGTATCAGATATTAATGATTATTTAAACATGATTCCGGAGACACCAACGCAAAATTATATTTTTAAAAACTCAGGAGGATTGAAATTTGAAAATAAAATTAAAGCCTGGGGAATTGAAGGAAAAAGCTTCTCTAACGGAGCGGCTTACGCCGACCTTGATCAAGACGGTGATCTAGATTTAGTCGTAAATAATATTGATGAAAATCCTTTCGTTTACCAAAATAATTCTAGCCAATTGGACTCTAGCCAATTCCTTAGGATTAAATTAATAGGTCCCGCAACAAATACCCTAGCGATCGGTACGCAGTTGATTTTGGAAGCAGGTGGTAAAACACAGTATCGTAATTTATATACAACGCGTGGGTTTTTCTCTTCCGTAGAAAGTATTGTACATTTTGGTTTAGGAGAAGAAACATTGGTTAATACCGTAAGAATTGTTTGGCCAGATGGGAAAGAACAAACTTTACAAAACGTAAAAACGAATCAGTTATTAACAATCACTTATGACCCCGCTAAAGTTGCCACGATCAAAAAAGAAGAAGAAAAAGCGCTTCCTCCCTTGCTACAGTCGGTAAAACCAAGTGAAGCAATGGCTTTTCAGCACAAAGAAGATGAATACGATGACCTGCGGCGAGAACCTTTAATTCCACACAAAATATCAACGCAAGGCCCCAGCCTTGCCGTAGGTGATGTAAACGGAGATGGTCTGGAAGATTATTTTGTAGGAGGTGCCGCTGGGCAAACGGGCGCTTTATTTTTGCAAAAAACAAACGGACAATTCCGTAAAAAAGAAATTACTAGTCTGCAAGCAGATAAAGATCGAGAAGATACAGGAACGGTTTTGTTTGATGCGGATCAAGATGGCGATGTAGATTTATACGTCGTTTCGGCGGGAAATACACATCAGCCTGGTACTCCGATCTATCAAGATCGGTTGTATCTTAATGATGGTCGAGGTAATTTCACGAAATCCAAAGATGCGCTTCCCGAGCTTACTGCAAATGGTTCTTGTGTATTGCCGTTGGATTATGATCAGGATGGGGATTTAGATTTGTTGGTAGGTGGTAGAGTAGTAGCGGGAGCTTATCCGTCTTCTCCGAGAACGTATCTACTGCAAAACAATGGAGGAAAATTCAAAGACGTTACGGCTACGGTGGCACCAGAGCTAGCGCATGTAGGTATGGTTACGGCAGCTTTATGGAATGACTTTAATGGAGATGGAGACAACGAGCTGATCCTAGTAGGAGAGTGGATGCCGATTACCTTATTTTCTTGTGATAAACAGACGTTCAAAAAACGACTTGTGAATGGTTTAGAAAATAGTGCTGGGTGGTGGAATAACATCATTGCTGGAGATTTTGATGGCGATGGAGACCTCGATATGATTGGTGCCAATCATGGACTGAATTCCAATTATACTGCGTCAATTGATAAACCCTTAGCTATTTTTGCGAGTGATTTTGATCAAAATGGCTCTTTGGATCCCATTATGGCTAAATACTATGGAGATAAAGCTTATCCGATGCCACAACGTAAAGATTTGCTTAAGCAATTACCCGTGATGCAGCGCAAATTGGGGACTTATTCTAAGTATTCGGAGGCTACAATTGAAGATTTGTTTACCGATATGGGCTTAGAAAAAGCAATGCATCGCGAAGCAAAGGTTTTGCATTCCTCTTTTATTCGTAATAATGGAGATGGTAGTTTCAGTGTAGAAGCATTACCCATACAAGCACAGTTTTCCACCGTTTTTGGCTTGGCGGCAAATGATTTTGATGGGGATGGAACGTTAGATGTACTTCTCGCAGGAAACTTAAGCGGTGCGCAAGTAGAAAGTGGGCCCTACGATGCGAGTATCGGTTTGTTGCTAAAAGGACAGGGAGACGGAAGTTTTTTACCAATATCCGCAAAGGAAAGTGGTATAAATTTGCCCACCGAAGTCAGAGCAATCGAAGCCGTTCAATTGAAAAACGGAGAAAAAATGTACGTCATTGCAAGTAGTAACGAAGCATTGAAATATTATAAATTTATTCCATCGAATAAGGTGAAAGTTATTCAATAAGACCTTAAAAAAACTTAGTAAAATATGAGTAAACGAAGTATACTGTTCTGGTCAGCGTTTATTTTCTTATTAACCATGGCTTATAGTTGCCAATCGGAAAAAGACAATGTGATCACAGGTAAGATTATTTCTTTTTCTTACGGAATAACAGATTCAGTAGGCATAGACGCTTGGCTGAAAGTTGATAATACCAAATTTATTCATAGCCCTCATAGCTATGATTGGAAAAATGACTTGGTGCTAGAAAATGAAAAAGAAGGAGGATACTATGCTTATCTACCAACCACGAAAAGTTTCTTCTATCGACCAGGTTACGAAAAACGGCACGTCGAAAGTATCGGTCCATTTAATATTACCGCCTTCCTAGCTAAGAAATTGGGAAAGCTAAAAGAGGAAAGATTAGTTTATCAAAATGTACAACCAACGGCACTAACGACCAAAGGAGAATTGATTATCAAAAGAAAAGATAATCAAAAAATTAAAGTGACGAAAAGTGCAGATTGTCCAGTGAAGATCGTTGTCCTGCAAAAATAAGGACCAAATTAGTTTCGATCAATATTGAGCTGAATGGTATAAGAAGGAGTAGGGAGGAGCGGCTTTTTTTTCGCCGGAACAAACTGATAGCGATACGGGTTTGACAAATTAACGGATCTCTGAGGAGGCATGGTAGCGGAATCGAGTCGAAAGTGAATTTGAATACTTTTGCGAAATTTGACCTTGACCCCGCGATTTACCGGAACTTTGAACTTCAACAAGTTTACCAATCGCTCCGCTTCTTCATCACAACCGTAGCCTAAACGATGAATGACTTTAGTGGATAGGACTACTCCTTTGTAATTGAGGAGATAACTGAGGTAAACCGTTCCTTCTATTTGCTGCTCTAGCGCCAACGGAGGATATTGTAAGTGCTCCTTTATGAATTGACGCATAGCCGGTAGCCCACCCCGGTACGCAGGTTTCTTAATAAAATGTTTCGCCTTTTTTTGTTTGCGGGTACTCAAGTTGGCTTTTTTAGTAGAAGTTGTTTTAAAATGATGTTAGCAACTGAAGGTAAAGGCTTGTGATTCAGGACGAAGCTCTTTTGCATCCCATCCGCAAGCGGTAAATTCTGTTCAGAATTTATGCAGCCATAGCTGCGGTGACGAAAAAAAGCTGAAGTACTGGGTTGCAATGCTTTGCCTGTAAGTATTAAGATCTATTTTAAAACAACTTCGTAAAAACAATAATTGGTTTTTCTTTCTTTTTGAAATTATTGCAAATAACTTCATCATAAGATTTTACTCCATTTTAAGCGTTATGTTGCTTTAAAAGCCCAGCATGATGCGAAAGCGATGTGCATTACCATCCGCAAAAGTTCGATATTTTAGCTTAAAGAGGAGATTGTCCTGATTTCTGATTGGTGAAACTGCTAGGTTTTTTAGTTGCGCCCCCCGTATTGAAAAAGCTTAAGCCTTAAAGATCAATGCTTTGCCCCGAAGCATTTAGAAAGTATGTTTTAAGTAGAAAATTTCGGAAAAACATTGTAAGGAAATAATACCTTCTTTAGTTAGGTTAAATATCCCAATAAAGTTGCTTTATTGCGTTCTAATCTCTATATTGATTTTAGATCACTAACTTAAATAATACCGCTGGAATACGGGGAATGGAGCAAAATACATTTTTACAATACCTAGCATACGAGAAAAGATTCTCTTTGCATACCGTCAAAGCTTATCAGAACGATTTAGAACAATTCTTCTCGTTTTTAAGCCAACAATATGGTGGTCTTCCTGCGATCAAGGCGGTGGAACCTTTTCACATTCGTTCTTGGATTGTCCATTTGATTCAGCAAAAATTAGCTCATCGCTCGGTCAATCGTAAATTATCTACCTTAAAAACTTATTTCAAATTTCTTAACAAGCGCGGCCATTTAGCCAAGAATCCAATGCTTAAGGTGATTGCACCTAAAGTAGGGAAGCGGCTACCCATTTTTATAAAAGAACAAAACCTAGCGAAATTATTTGAAGAGGTTGAGTTTAAGAATAATTATACGGGATTACGGGATCGAACCATCTTGGAACTTTTATATTCGACGGGAATGCGAAGGGCGGAGTTGATTGGTTTGAAAGTAGAAGACGTAGACTTAGTCCAAAATCAGCTTAAAGTATTAGGAAAAGGGAATAAGGAAAGGATCTTGCCACTGGGCAAAAAAATCCATCAAACCTTGAGTAATTACTTGACGGAAAGGGCAGTGTATTGGGAAGATAAGGACGAGCGGGCACTTTTTCTAACGGATAAAGGGAAAGTTTTATATCCAAAGTTGGTATACAATTTGGTAAAAAAGTACTTGTCGCTAGTGACTACGGTCGAACAAAGAAGCCCGCACGTTTTGCGACATTCTTTTGCGACACACCTTTCTGATCATGGGGCGGATTTGAATGCTATTAAAGAATTATTGGGACACGCAAATTTAGCGGCGACTCAAATTTACACACATAATTCAATTGAAAAATTGAAAAAAGTATATCAGCAAGCTCATCCCAAAGCCAAAGAAGTTTAAGGAGGACTTGCTAAAAGTAACTTTATGAAACCAAATTTTTTAATTAAACTAAAGCGATATAAAAAAACGGAAGCATTTTGAATTTTTATGTCACTTTATAACTAAACGAGCGCTTATGTAAAATTGCTACAAAGACAAAATATTTATTAATTTCTTAAATCTTATATTTATGAATGTACACACAAAATCAGTGCATTTTTCTGCAGATGCGAAATTATTAGCGTTTATTGAGAAAAAATTGAGTAAGCTAGATCAGTTCTTCGATCAAATTTTTACGATTAATGTCGTCCTAAAGTTAGAGAACTCCGGTCAAGTCAAAGATAAAATAGCTGAAGTGAGAATCAAAATACCCGGTAGTGTATTATACGTCAAAGAAATCAGCAAAAGCTTTGAAGAATCAGTTGACGCGGCGGCGCAAGTGCTCAAGCGACAATTACTTAAATATAAAGAACGGTTACGAGCTAATCATTAGTTGGCAAAGTAATTGATTTCATTATCATTTAGGGAAAAGAGCCTGTATCCATTGTGTACAGGCTCTTTTTTATGATTTTTTTGAAATAAGTGATATTATATGAGAGAAAAAACTTATTTTTGCGCCAGTTCCAACGAAAGCTTAAACTAATTGAACTTTTTTGGTATTTTGTTTGGTTTATCCTGTTTTACACTAGGAAAAATCGATAGTTTCGGCTATCTTTGCAGCGCCTGAAAAAATAGATGAAAAAATCATTGATTTTATTTTACTTTTTTGTTAGAAATATATATCTTTGCATTCGCTTTTGAGAAAATGATCTCGGAAGATTTTTTTTGAAAAATTCTAGATGTTTTAAAAAAGCATCAATCTATAAGTATTTTGCCGATGTAGCTCAGTTGGCCAGAGCAGCTGATTTGTAATCAGCGGGTCGGGGGTTCGAATCCCTCCATCGGCTCACTTTTGTGAAATCAAAGTACTGGGGGTGCGCCACAGTTGGAGAGGTGGGCTGGACTGTAAATCCAGTGCTTAGGCTGAGTAGGTTCGAATCCTACCACCCCCACACATTTTTTTTACAAAGTATTTAAGCGGGAGTAGCTCAGTTGGTAGAGCATCAGCCTTCCAAGCTGAGGGTCGCGGGTTCGAGTCTCGTCTCCCGCTCAATAATATTAAGAACCTCTTTGCTTCGGAATAACGCCAATGTAGCTCAGGGGTAGAGCACTTCCATGGTAAGGAAGGGGTCGGGGGTTCAATTCCCTTCATTGGCTCTATAATTTGACTTATTTAATAATTATTTCATATCTAAAAAAAATTAGCGATGGCTAAGGAAACATTCGAAAGGAATAAACCTCACCTCAATGTCGGAACAATTGGTCACGTTGACCACGGTAAGACCACACTTACTGCCGCCATCACATACGTATTGTCTAATGATGGTTTCGCAGAAAAAATGGATTACTCTGCTATTGATGCTGCTCCTGAGGAGAAAGAACGTGGTATTACTATTAATACTGCACACGTAGAGTACGAAACTGAAAATCGTCACTACGCACACGTAGACTGTCCAGGTCACGCGGATTATGTAAAAAACATGGTTACGGGTGCTGCTCAGATGGATGGCGCTATTTTAGTAGTAGCTGCAACTGACGGACCTATGCCGCAGACTCGTGAGCACATCTTGCTTGCTCGTCAGGTTGGTGTACCTAAGATCGTAGTCTTTATGAATAAAGTTGACCTTGTTGATGATGAGGAAATGCTTGAGTTAGTAGAGATGGAAGTTAGAGAATTACTCGAAGCTTACGAATTTGGTGGAGATGATGCTTCTATCATCCAAGGTTCTGCACTTAAGGCACTTGAAGGAGATGCTGCTGCACAACAAGCAATCAAAGACTTGATGGCTGCTGTAGATGCAGACATTCCAGAACCAGTACGTTTGACGGATAAGCCTTTCTTGATGCCTATCGAGGATGTATTCTCTATCACTGGTCGTGGTACTGTTGCTACAGGAAGAATTGAAAGAGGAGTTATTAACTCTGGAGATTCTGTAGAGATCGTAGGAATGATGAAAGAAAGTGAGAAGCCTTTGACTTCTGTTGTAACGGGAGTTGAAATGTTCCGTAAGATCTTAACGCGTGGTGAAGCTGGTGATAATGCTGGTTTATTACTTCGTGGTATTGAAAAAGAAGCAATTAAGCGTGGAATGGTAATCTGTGCACCAAAATCTGTAAACCCACACAAGAAATTCAAATGTGAGGTTTATGTTTTAGGTAAAGATGAAGGAGGCCGTCATACGCCTTTCTTTAAAGGATACCGACCTCAATTCTACTTCCGTACAACGGATGTAACAGGTGATGTTAGCCTTCCAGAAGGTGTAGAAATGGTAATGCCTGGAGATAATGTATCTTTAGAAGTTGCTTTGATTAACTCGATTGCAATGGAGAAAGGTCTACGTTTCGCGATTCGTGAAGGTGGTCGGACTGTAGGTGCAGGACAGGTTACTGAAATCATCGAATAAATAAAACTCAAAGATAGTTTATCGTAAGATTTACTATTCTTATATAGAATATTTAGCAAGGAATTTTAGGTACCCAAGATACGGTGGTACTTGGAATTCCTTGTTCAATACCTATTACTAGATAAAATTGAGGCGCTAAAGATGATATTTCATACGCTGGTGTAGCTCAGCTGGTAGAGCGGCGGTCTCCAAAACCGTAGGCCGAGGGTTCGAATCCTTCCGCCCGCGCAAATTTAAAAAATTGGAACATGGAAAATATTACACTGTACATCAAAGAAAGTTACAACGAGCTGGTTAATAAAGTAACTTGGCCAACTTGGGCAAGCTTGCAAAGTAATACTATTCTCGTATTAGTCGCTTCTTTAATTTTTGCATTGATCGTATTTGTCATGGATTTAATCTCTAAGCAAACTTTAAATCTTATTTATCCTAATATGTAGTCTTGATTTAGTTTTTTACTGAATCAATATTTTATCTCTGAATAATTCAACCTCCTATGCTAGACGATAAAAATAAAGACGCCGAGATCAATCAAGATGAAGTGGTAGACGATCAAAACCATGACAATCAACCGGCAAAAGAGGGTGTAGATGCAGATGCAACTACAACCAATGAGCAAGTTGATGCGCCAAGTACAGAAGATAATACTTCCGTTACTAATGAAGATGCTGATGTCGATGCGGAACCTACTGACGCTGCCAAAGTGGAAGAAGAAGGTGCTGACGATGCCGAGTCTGTAACCACAGAAGAAGAGGAAAAAGAAGCAGAACCTGAGGTCGTAAAACCAGTGAATGATAAAAAGTGGTATTCTCTGCGTGTAATTAGTGGAAAAGAACGAAAAATTAAAGAGCGAATCGAACTCGAAATTCAACGTTCTGGATGGAAAGAATTCGTCACTCAAATATTAGTTCCAACCGAAAAAGTATACAAAATTCGCGCTGGAAAAAAAGTAATTTCCGAACGTAATATCTTACCAGGATATATTCTAATTGAAGCCCTTCCCAAAAAGTTTTCGGGAGAAATGGTAACTACAATTTCTAATATCCCAAATGTTATTCATTTCCTCGGAAGAAATAATCCCATTCCGATGCAACAATCCGAAGCAAATAGAATGCTCGGTAAAGTGGATGAATCCCAAAATGCTAGTGAAGCACTCATCGAACCATTCATCGTAGGAGAAACAGTCAAAATTATTGACGGTCCTTTCAACGAGTTTGTCGGTGACATTCAAGAAGTCAACGAAGAAAAGAAGAAGTTGAAAGTAATCGTAAAGATTTTCGGAAGAGGTACAGAAGTAGAGTTGAACTTCATGCAAGTGGAAAAACAATCTTAATATTTTTTTATATCAATATGGTCTTTAGTTCCGGTCTCCGGCAGCTTCCCTAAAGCCCAGAAGTAATGTTAAAACAGCATACAAAATGGCAAAAGTAGTAGAAGGTTTTATTAAACTTCAAGTAAAAGGTGGCGCAGCTAATCCAGCTCCTCCAGTAGGACCAGCACTTGGTGCGAAGGGAGTTAATATCATGGAATTTTGCAAAAGATTCAATGCTAAAACTCAAGATCAACAAGGACAGGTACTACCCGTTGTAATTACCGTTTTTAAGGATAAGTCGTTTGATTTTATTATCAAAACGCCTCCTGCTGCGGTTCAATTATTGGATGCGGCTAAACTTAAGAAAGGTTCTCCGGAATCTAACCGTAATAAAGTCGGTAAAGTTACTTGGGATCAAGTAAAAGAAATCGCAGAAAATAAAATGACAGATTTAAATGCCTTTACCGTTGAATCAGGAATGAAGATGGTAGCAGGTACTGCTCGTAGCATGGGAATTACCATTGATGGTACACCTCCTTGGGACGCTGCGGAATAAAGAAAGCGTAGCTTCGGCTACTCATTTAATACAAACTATTTTGAAGGGAGTCTCTTCATCGAGACGCTAATTACCTCATAAAATTTTTAATCATGGCAAAAGTTTCAAAAAAGAGAGCTGTAGCAAACAAGAAAGTTGATGCAGATAAACTCTACTCGCTTAAAGAAGCAATGGCGCTAGTCAAAGAAGTGAATACCACTAAATTTGACGCTTCCGTAGACATACATGTTCGTTTGGGCATTGATCCACGAAAAGCAGACCAAGCGCTTAGAGGCACCGTCTCTTTACCCCACGGTACGGGTAAAACGAAAAAAGTACTTGTATTCTGTACTCCAGACAAAGAAGAAGAAGCTAAAGCAGCAGGCGCTGATTACGTAGGATTAGAAGACTTGATCGCAAAAGTACAAGGCGGTTGGACTGATGTAGACGTTGTAATCGCTACCCCTAATGTAATGGCAAAAGTAGGTAAGATTGGTCGTACCTTAGGACCACGTGGTTTGATGCCAAACCCTAAAACGGGAACGGTAACGCCTAATGTTGGTGCAGCAGTAGCAGAGGTAAAGAAAGGTAAAGTTTCTTTCCGTGTTGACAAATTCGCAATTATTCATAATTCTGTTGGTAGAGTATCTTTTCCTGCGGGTAATTTAGTAGATAATGCTTCTGAATTATTAGATACATTAGTGAGAATTAAGCCTTCATCGGCTAAAGGTGTCTACATGAAGTCGATTACCGTAGCAAGTACGATGAGCCCAGGAATTAAAGTCGATCCGAAATCTATTAAAGAAAAAGAATAAGTTTAAAACTATTAAAAATGACTAGATCAGAAAAAAATACTGCAATTGCAGATTTGAAGGAAAAGTTCAGTAATAGTTCATTCTTTTACTTAACGGATGCTTCAACAATGACGGTTGAGGAAACGTCTCAACTTAGAAGATTACTTTTTAATCAAGGTATAGAAATGCGAGTGGTGAAAAATACCCTTGCAAAAAAAGCATTACAATCCATCGAAGGTGACAATAACTACGATGGTTTATTCGAATCCCTAAAAGGACCGACAGCGGTTCTTTTCACTGAGGTTGCAAACTCTCCAGCGAGAGTGATCAAAGAATACCGAGGGGAAAAAGGGGAAAGACCGGTTTTGAAAGCGGCTTATATCGATTCTAGTATTTATGTTGGAGATGACCAATTAAAAGCTTTATCAAGTCTTAAATCTAAAGAAGAATTGATCGGAGAAATTATTGGATTGTTACAATCTCCTGCTAAGAACGTTATTAGCGCATTGAAATCTGGTGGTTCTACAATCGCAGGTCTATTAAAGACACTCGAAGAAAGAGCTGCCCAATAATAACCACAACACTTTTATGTTATGCAAGTTGTGGTTCCAAATATGGCTTCCAAGCGTAACGCATAATAAATTTCATTTATTAAAACTTAAAAAAAACTGTTAAAATGGCAGATTTAAAAGCGTTTGCAGAACAACTAGTTAATCTTACTGTTAAAGAAGTTAGCGAGTTGGCTGATATATTAAAAGATGAGTATGGTATTGAACCCGCTGCTGCAGCTGTTGCTGTTGCTGCTGGAGGAGGTGCTGGAGGCGGCGAAGAAGCTGCTGAACAAACTGAATTCGATGTTATTTTAACTTCAGCAGGTGCTGCTAAACTTAAAGTAGTAAAAGAAGTTAAAACCTTGTTAGGGGTAGGCTTAAAAGAGGCTAAAGATATCGTTGATGGTGCCCCAGGTGCCGTTAAGGAAGGAGTAGCTAAAGAAGAAGCTGAATCTATCAAATCTGCTCTTGAAGCAGCTGGTGCTTCTGTTGAATTGAAGTAATAACATCTCTTTCACTTAAAGGTCAATATGACAGTAATAATTACTTATACTTAATTTGACTTATCGACACAGAGGCTTAGCGAGTATGTAAAATACTGGCTAGGCCTATTGTCGTATTTGATTTAGCATTGATTATTTATTAGGGTATTTATCCACTAGTAAGAAGAGAAAAGCCTCCTAATTGCTAGATAAACAAATAACGAATTCAAATGGCATCTAACATTGTTATTAAAAACACTGCCGAAGATTTACGCATGAGCTTCGGTAAGATCAAACTTTCCTCGCAATACCCAGATTTACTTGAGATACAACTAAAGTCTTTCAAAGAATTCTTTCAGCTTGAAACTACGCCTGAAAATAGAATGAATGAAGGTCTTTACAAAGTGTTTCAGGAAAACTTCCCTATTACGGATGCAAGAAATATTTTTGTATTAGAATTTTTAGACTATTTCGTAGATCCTCCTCGCTATAGTCTCGAAGAATGTATGCAGCGTGGTCTCACCTACAGCGTACCCCTAAAAGCTAAATTGCGTCTTTCTTGTAATGATGAAGAACACGTAGATTTCCAAACGATCGTACAGGATGTTTTCTTAGGAAATATTCCTTACATGACGCCTAAAGGTACTTTCGTCATTAATGGTGCAGAACGAGTAATCGTCTCGCAACTACACCGTTCTCCCGGTGTTTTCTTCGGACAAAGTTTTCACCCCAACGGAATTAAAATCTACTCGGCTAGAGTAATTCCTTTTAAAGGGGCTTGGATGGAATTTGCAACGGATATCAATACGGTAATGTATACTTACATTGATCGTAAGAAAAAATTCCCCGTTACTACTTTATTAAGAGCCATTGGATACGATTCGGATAAAGCAATTCTAGATTTATTCGATCTCGCAGATGAGGTGCCTGCGACAAAAGCAGAATTAAAGAAATCAATCGGTCGAAAATTAGCAGCACGGGTACTTCGTAGCTGGACGGAAGATTTCGTAGATGAGGATACTGGAGAAGTAGTAACCATCGAAAGAAATGAAATTATCCTCGAAAGAGATATCGAATTAAATGAAGATAATATCGAACTGATCCTAGAAACAGGAGAGGAAACGATCATCTTACAGAAAGAAGATATCGAAGAGGATTACTCTATTATTTATAATACTTTACAAAAAGATCCTTCCAGTTCAGAAATGGAAGCGGTGCAATATATCTATCGCCAACTAAGAGGTACTGATCCACCGGATGAGGAAACTGCTCGTGGAATTATCGATAAGCTTTTCTTTTCCGATAAACGATATAACCTCGGAGAAGTTGGACGATATAAGATTAATCGAAAGCTTAAGGAAGATACGCCTAAAGATGTACTTGTACTCACAAAAGATGATATCATCTTAATCGTGAAGTACTTGGTTAGTTTGATGAATCAAAAAGCAGAGATCGACGATATTGATCACTTGAGTAATCGTCGAGTTCGTACCGTAGGGGAACAGCTCTATGCTCAATTCGGAGTTGGTTTAGCGCGGATGGCAAGAACAATTCGAGAAAGAATGAACGTTAGAGATAACGAAGTATTTACGCCAATCGACTTGATTAACGCTCGAACACTTTCTTCCGTAATTAACTCTTTCTTCGGAACGAGTCAGTTGTCTCAGTTCTTGGATCAAACCAATCCACTCTCTGAGATTACGCACAAACGTCGTATTTCTGCCCTAGGACCAGGAGGTCTTTCGAGAGAACGTGCAGGTTTCGAGGTACGGGATGTTCATTATTCTCACTACGGTCGACTTTGTACCATTGAGACACCGGAAGGACCAAATATTGGTTTGATTTCTACTTTGTGTGTACACGCCAAAGTGAATAAAATGGGCTTCTTAGAAACACCTTACCGAGAAGTAGTTGAAGGAAAAGTTGATGTTAAAAATGACGCTCAATATCTTTCTGCGGAAGGAGAGGATTTCAAAAAAATTGCGCAAGCAAATTCACCAATTGATGAAAAAGGTGGATTTATTTCAGATAGAATTAAGTGTAGAGAACATGGTGATTTCCCGGTATTAACGCCTTCGGAGGTGGAATACATGGATGTAGCACCAAACCAAATTGTTGGGGTTTCTGCGTCAATGATTCCTTTCTTAGAAAATGATGATGCGAACAGAGCCTTGATGGGATCAAATATGCAGCGTCAGGCCGTACCCTTAATTAAACCTAGTTCCCCAATCGTAGGAACGGGACTTGAAGGTAAAGTCGCACGAGATTCTCGAATGTTGATCAACGCAGAAGGAGATGGTATCGTAGAATATGTAGACGCCAATGAAATCGTTATTCGTTACGATCGTACGGATGAAGATCAGTTGGTTTCTTTCGAAGATAACCGTAAGACTTACAAATTGATCAAGTTTAAGCGAACGAATCAAGGTACTTGTATCAACTTGAAACCAATCGTAAGTAAAGGTCAACGAGTAATTAAAGGAATGATCCTTTGTGATGGTTATGCAACCGATAAAGGGGAATTAGCATTAGGACAAAACTTGAAAGTAGCCTTCATGCCTTGGAAAGGGTACAACTTTGAGGATGCGATTGTATTGTCTGAGCGGGTAGTTATCGAGGATGTCTTTACTTCGCTACACATCGAGCACTTTGAATTGGACGTAAGAGATACCAAATTAGGGGAAGAAGAATTAACGAATGATATTCCTAACGTCAGTGAAGACGCAACGAAAGATCTTGATGAAAACGGAATTATCCGGATTGGAGCTTGGATCAAAGAAGGAGATATTATCATTGGAAAAATTACGCCTAAAGGAGAATCTGATCCAACACCAGAAGAAAAACTATTACGTGCAATCTTTGGGGATAAAGCCGGTGACGTAAAAGATGCTTCTCTAAAAGCACCTCCGTCTACCAAAGGTATTATTATCGACAAGCAATTGTTTGCGCGTGCGAAAAAAGATAAAGTTCAAAAATCAGCGGAAAAAGAACTCTTGACTCGTCTGGATGATCAACACGCTATCGCTTTGAACGAATTGAAAACAATTCTGATTGATAAGCTTTTAGTCTTGTTGAAAGATAAAGCTTCGGAAGGTATTAAGAGTATCTACAACGAAGCTTTGATTCCTAAAGGAACTAAAATCTCAGGAGTCGTACTTAAGAAAATTGATTTCACTTCAGTTGATTACAGTAACTGGACGGACGAAGCACATACCAATGGTTTGATCGCTCGATTGTTACACAATTACAGCATTAAAGTCAACGAAGAAATCGGTAAGTATAAGCGAGAAAAATTCAACGTAAGTATTGGAGATGAACTTCCTGCTGGCGTATTGAAATTAGCTAAAGTATATCTTGCGAAGAAACGTAAGTTGAAAGTAGGAGATAAGTTAGCCGGACGACACGGTAACAAGGGAATTGTATCACGAATTGTTCGACAAGAAGATATGCCGTTCTTAGAGGATGGTACGCCTGTCGATATCGTACTGAATCCATTAGGGGTACCTTCGCGTATGAATCTTGGACAAATTTTCGAAACGGTATTAGGTTGGGCTGGAGAAAGGTTAGGTCTTAAATTTGCGACGCCGATTTTTGACGGAGCTAAGGCGGAT
>CALFBG010000303.1 GCA_937951685.1 uncultured Saprospiraceae bacterium
TTACTTTTCCAGTTGGTCCGACGGTTCTTGCCACGATGAAAGCATCAAAACCAGCTCCGGAACCTAGGTCTACGATGGTTTCGCCCTCTTTGATCGTCGCGCGTGCAGCAGGATTTCCACAACCAACACCTAGATTCGCATCCTTGGGCGCCTGCGCTAAATCTTCTTGCGAATAGCCAATGTTTTCCGCTACTTTTTGAGCGGTTTCGCTGGGATCGCAACAAGCAAACAATGTGGAAAAGAGGGCATTTTTTCTTGATTTTGCTAATTTCCCGTAGCTTTCAATTACGGATTGTTTAACATTCTTTGTATCCATTTTTTTCTTTTTTTAAGATTAACTAATGGTACAAAGTTCAGCGATAAATACTTCCGATCAATTGACCTAGGTCAAGTTCGTGCAATTTTCTTGCGAATCCGGCTTAAGGTTTCCGGTGCAATTTGCAAGTAACTGGCGATGTAATTCAAGGGAACACGTTGTAGCAGGTCGTTTTCATTTTCTAGAATTTGTCGGTATCTTTCCGTCGCGGATTGATCTCTTAGAAACCGATGATGACATTCGGTGGTGACAAACTCCGATTCTGCGGCAAGTCTTCCTAGTTGTTGCCAAAACAAGTCTTTTTCATACAGTTCTTGTAAAGCGACGTAAGGTAGAATAATCAACTTGGAGTCTTCGATGGCTTGAATAGCGATTTCACTTTCTCTGTTGGTGATTAAACTACTGTAAGAAGTAGTAATCGTATTTTCTTTACAAAAGCAGTTCGTCACTTCTTTACCATCATTGAGATAATACAATCTCAATAATCCCGTTTCGATGTAAGCGATACTTCTACATATTTTCCCTTGCGGAAGAAAAAAATCACCCAGTTCGATGGTTTGCTCGGTAAGATATGGCAACACCATTTCGAATACTTTTGGGGTATACTTTGGGAATTGTTTTAAATAATTATTAAATGCTTCCATGTTTTTATTATGAGAAAAAATAGGGTTATAGCAATGCGGAACAAATCATTCCCAAAAAGTATATTCATAGTTTAGTGTTTCTTTTACGGTTCCATCCGGTGCCGTAGAGAGCTCTTTTTCCAGCAATCCATTTTTATTATAGAAAAAAGTTTTAACAGATTTAGGTTCATTTCTTCTCGAAAAGAAGCTTATTTTTTCGGGAAATCCACGATCGTTATATTCATATACTTTAATCCCCGAATAGTCCTTGGCCGTTTTTACGGCACCATTTTCAAAGTAAGTATATGCCTCCGTCTCGGTGAACTCAAAAAGCGTTTCGTCCAATTTACCGGCATCCACTAGTTCGTAACCATAGCTAAGTGAAGTATACACTTTTCTAGTATCTTCCGGATGCTTTTCTATCCAATCGCCCCAGGCTTCGCCATAACTTATTGATCCTTCTCGCAACACTTTTTGGTCTTCATTATAATAACTAAAATAAGAATCCCCACTAGCCAGCGCTCCCCCTTCGTAACGAAAATAATCAACTACTTCAAATCGCTTTGTCGTATCATTTTTAATTCGAATGACGGAAGAATCTTTACCCGCTTCAATATCCGTCAAATAATAATAACCATTAGCTGCTCGTTGCCTAGATTCCTTATAATGATTACGTTCTCCCTTTGCATTAAAATATTCCCGTTTGATTTGTATACCCGCAGTATCTAAGGTTCTCACACTATACCGTTCATAGCTGTCCGTCTTTGGGTAATCAAAATGATAAGACTTGATAATTCGACCTAGCGGATCTAGCTCATAAGTGTAAATGCCATTCGCTTTATGGGAAGTGTACCAAGCTACTAAGTGACCGTTTTCATTAAACAAGTGTTTTTCAGGATAGCGGTCATACGCTGCGACGCCAAATAAGCGAGTCACCGACTTGAGCTTTTGCTGCTGCGCGAGTACTAAAAAATCCTGCATGGGAATATGCTCGGATACCTGACTGTACTGTGCGGTGAGTACGCCACAAAATAAGCAGAGTAGTAAAGTTAAACAATAGCTTCGTTTCATGTTTTTTCTAGTCGATCATTTCGAGTGATGCTTTCGATTCTGATATTCCTGATAGGAGATGAAATTATTTTGCATGGAAAATAGTGTTGTGCAATCGTCCCCATCCTTATTTATTTTTATATAAAATGCTTTTCGAATCGCAGTCTTTTTTGCAGCTAATGCTTGGAGGATCGCATTCGTATAATCAATTGTATTGGCATCAAAATAGGCAAGCGTTGCTTTATTGAATAAATGATTGACCTGGTTAGTGTTTTTCAACTGATTGATTATTTCAGCTTGCGCTTGGTTGACGAATACTTTAAACTTAGTTGTAGTCTTAAGCTCAATATCCTGAATCATGGAATCTATCTGAGATACACTTTTTTCGAGGTAACGAAGATATTCCTTCCCATTTTCCATATCTTTTTCAGACATACAAGCTCCATTGTATCTTTTTTGAAATGCTTGAAGTTGGTCGTGATAAAATTGATAATTTTGTTGCTGAATGGAATCTTGGTACTTCATTATTTTTTCGAAGTAGGGTGTTTTGGAGATCAATTCTTTTTCAATAAAAGCTTCGATGCGGGAATATTCAATTAGCCCATAAGTATTTTGGCTAAAGAGCACTTTGCTATTAAATCCAAACCCAATTATGACTAGCAACAGTAATTGAAACCATCTATTCATTTTAGCGTTTTTCTATTGATTTCATCAAATAAAATACTACCCTTCTAAAAAATAGTGCTCGCTCTTTTTTGCCGACACTAATCGTATTCATTGGCTACACGGTCGCTTCCGGAACCGCTCTATCTTTAATATCTAGATAACGTTCAATTTCTTGCTCTAAGTATTTCGCTTTAGAAAGACTATTAACCGTCACTAATTTTTCGTGCTTTTGACCTTCCGCTCCGTTGACCACCATAAAAATGGCATAATGTCCCGCCGCATCCGTAGCGTGTTTGAGGTACAATTGATCAATATCATGAACATCAAAGTGTTTATCTTTTTTGAAATTTTTAGGCCGCGATTTAATTTCCAAAAACTTATCATTCACGTTGATGAAGGTTTTATTTTTGGAATAATTGAAGGCTTTATGAATGTAGTATAAAGCCGACATGGTGAAAGCAATTGGGATAAATGGCGAAATCTCTTTTTTGCCAAAGAAGAAAAGGAAGATAGTGAAAATGGCAAGTAGCGGTGTAAAAATGATTCCAGCTGCATCTACTCCATGAATATGTTGTTGCACAGTAAGCTCCATATCCTCTTTATAATAAAACAAATCAATACCTTCCGGGCGAAAGATTTCTTGTTTCATTTCTGTTTTCGACTTTACACTTTCCAATTCTTTTTCAATTGAAAAAATGACATTGCAGCTTCCACATTTAGCCACACTTTGCTGGAGGTTTAGATTATCGGCAATGACTTCCGCAGTGCAAGCCGGACAGGAAATCTTCTGAAATACCTTCGGCATTTCTTCTTTGATGGCTTTTAGCTCAAGTTTTTCCGCAGGTTTATATTCTTCTAGTGGCTCTTTCATGATAAGCTTATCTAATTGTATTTCGAAATATAACTCAATTTCAGATAAACAACAAGTTTTCTTGATGCGTCGAGCGATAACAACTACCGAAAGGGAGGACCAGAAACCCAACCGACGATGGATTGGCGAACACCTTTCGTAATTGGTGTAACGCGGTGCATCATGAAGGCTGGAAAAACGACAATGGTTCCTTTTGCTCTGGGCGCAGTAACAATTTTCTGATTAATCATGAATTGTAAATCGCCACCTTCATATTCGTCTGGGTCGGATAATTGAACCGTCATGCTTAATTTTCTTGCAGAGATTTCTCCTGCTCCGAAATCTAAATGCCAGTCAAAGAAGTCGCCTTCAGCATACCTAGTGAGTTGTAAGGCTTGGTGAAAACCGAGCAAATCAAACCAGTAGCGTTCGTTATTGGTTTTGATCGCTAAGGAGGCTAGTCGATCATAAATCCATTTATACTCAGGCGTATCGTCAAGAAACATGACGGAACTTTTGCGTAGGTCATCTTGGTATTTGGCGTTGCCGCTCAGGGTCGCTTTAATCGTTTTATCTTCATCCCAAAACTTAAGTATTCTATTCGTTTCGTGGGGAAGAAAGAGCCCATTATAATAAACAAACTCCACGAAGTTAGTTTTGAGTGGAAGTCCAAAAGAGTAGTTAATTGCCATAATTATAAAGTGGGGTTAATTTAGCGGTAAGTTAAGGATTTTCTTTAAACCTTCTCCTAAAGTCTGCTTGATTCTTATTCCTTCTTCTTTTTTGTGCTTCGCGTGTTTCCGTTTTGATGCTTTTTAGTTGCTCCATGGTTTCTACTAAAAACCATTGCTGCTTTTGCTTTTTTTCGATGCCCTTTGCCAATAAAGTACGATCTGCGTCACTGAGTAGCGTTAGGGGAATGGCCTTAAGTATTTTTTCGATGGATAACTGCGCTGTTTTGGTAAGAAATTGCTGAATCGACTTTTCTGCTATTTCTTGATAAAGTGGATTTTGCTTGAAGCATTGTAAGATTCGTTCTGCTGCTAATAAATTTTTATTTCCTAATATTGCTTGACATAATAAACTTGATTCGTAATCTACCGAAATGATTTCGTTTTCGACTTTCATCAAGTTTAGATTACTAGCCGTTCGATCAATATTAATCATCATCAAATCGAATAGGAAGATTTCAATCGCCGTTTGTTTGTCAATTGCTGCTACTTCCGCTTTGGTAATTTCACTCGCTTTTTTTTGATATGGAAATCCGATATTTATTCCAAAGCTTTTTTGGATTAATTCTTTTACTTCGAGATGAATGTCCCCAAGGGCTACTTCCGCCGTTAATTCAATCCAACTTGGAACTTGCGTTTTGATTTGTAATTGGTGCCCTAATTGATTTCCAATCCATTCATTAATCAAAGCGTACTTACCACTCATGCCAGCGTGCAATTTTACAAAAAACTGCTCGCCTTCCTTTTCCAAGATTACGGGAAAAGAGTTTCCACTATTGAGGTATGAAATGATTTTCACTTTTATTTTTTTTTAATCTTGCTTGGATAAAATACCTTTTACCGGTTATTAATACAATGTATAATCAATACCACTTCATTTTAAAGACTTCTCTGTGGCAACTACTGCGTTAAAAGAAAGCCATAATCCGCCTACTTTTTGTCACAATTCCGTATGTATTTTGTAACATATCTGTACTTTCAAGCGTAAAGTATAAAAAAAAATGGAATGAATAGGAAATACATCATTGCGGTGCTAATTGCCAGTTTTGTTTTAGTCGTTAATCAAGTTTTTATTCAATACGTTCTACACCAAAAAAAATATGACGCTAAAACAATTAATCTTGCCGGAAAGCAACGAATGCTGAGTCAAAAAATCAACCTTGAGTTTTACAAATCTTTGGAAGAAAAGCAAGTTTCTCCCCTTCTCCCTTCCTTATTTGAAGAGTGGAAGCACACCCATTACACCCTTTTAAACAATACTCGAGTAGCTAAATTAAGCCCAATTACGGATCCGCAAGCCTTAAGCTTAATCGCACAGCTATCCCCAAAAGTAAGCTTTGTAGAAAACCAACTGAAGCAACTTTCTTCCAAACGAGCCGTAGATATCCCAGCATTAAATACCAACCAAGCAGCATTTCTAGCAGAGATGAATCAAGTGGTATTACTTTTAGAAAAGACTTCTTCCGACAAGCTCAACTTCATCGTTTGCTAAAACGTCTTGCGCTTGGCGCTTCAGCCGGTCT
>CALFBG010000304.1 GCA_937951685.1 uncultured Saprospiraceae bacterium
GCATATGAGTGATTTTATCCCCTTTATCAATCATGCAGACACCTTTATCTACTTTTCTAAATTGTCCTTCTCTTATTATTTCGGCAATGAGTTTTTCTTCAAATACGTATTCGTATTGCTCTTTCAGTAATTTTTCCATTATACATTTTTTTATATACTGACGAATATACGATACCTAATTTATTATAAAAAATGCTTAGATCAAATTAAGTAGGTAAACCTACTTAATTTTTAAAAACAAAATTATCTTTTTTAACTAGCACAACTATATGTAAATAAAATGCAAGTCAATTCAGTGATCAATTATTAAAAATGTTGCGATTGTTCTACATAAAAAAATCGCCGTTTTCAATAACAAACCTGCACGATTCAACTGATGAATTTCCCACGCCATCCGCCCCAACCATCGAACAGATACGAATTTGCAACAGCCCCCAACGGATTTGAATTCGAACCAATTAAAAAAAACAATACATTTTCAAATCTGTAATTCCTCCCTTATCTTGCATATAATAATAAGCAACTAAGCATTCTTAAGCTTCATCGTTTATTACTAGAATCAATTTTTCTAGCGAAAGTATGCTTCCACTTAAAGCCTACTTGTTTGTCTATTTTAAACTTCGCATAGAAACCGCTCTACTTATACTAAATGATTTTTTACGCGCTAATTGAGGGTTAAGCAACAAGATTGTCATGCTTAGTGTAGACGTTTGGTAAAAACTCAAGCCCTATCATAAAGCATTATTAATGCTCTTACGCATAAAACCTGAAAAAGCATTAACAAAACGGGAAGACAATTAAAGCCTTTCTGTAAAAATCAGTCCTTTTTTACTTTACCTAACAAACAACACTTGATACTTTTAAGATTAAACCTGTCACTTATCAGGCCTTTACAAAAGGCTAATTTTACAAACCATATAAATTTTTAACTTATGAAATTTTTTAAAAGAAACCCACTGCTTGTTATTATTGCTTTAGCAATTTTCTCGTTTACAAGCTGCACCAAAGAAAATGCTAAGATCACTCGATCGCTGGAAGAAGTGAAAACACTCATCCAAAATGATAATTTAACGAAAGTTTACAAGGAAAGAAAACAGAATGAAATTTTAAGTTTATTTGACCGAAGAATTACTGATTCTAAAGAATTAGAACAGTCTCTAAAAAAAGTTACTCAGGAAATCTCCTTAGCTTACTACAATGAAATCGTTGACAAATATGAAGAGTTATCTCCTTTACCCTTTGAGCAACAAATGGAAATCATTTATGATATTCGACTTAATGACTTAATACAAAAGGCAGAGGAACTGAATGAGATAAGTCAACATAGACAGACTTCTTGTGAGGAATTAGAAGGCATGATGGCTAATCTAGCTAATGTAGAAATAACCCTTATGCAGCTTGGACTGACTGGAATGGGCACTTTTCTTGGAAACCTCTTAGATGGTGTTATTGGATTATATGTTAATTCTTGCATGTAGATAAATAACCAATATAGATTTGATTACGATTTACCGCATTTATCACATATATAGATGCGGTAAATTTATTCTTTCTACGCTTCCAAAACACGAAGACTAAAGAAAATCATTTTCCTTCTTCGATATCGAGTCTTCAACTTTTAATCTTGAATATTGATTAAAAAAATGGCTTCGCATTTTTTTAGCCCATCCGACGCTCTCGATCTAAACTCCGATACAGCATCGCCTCCACTAAAGGCTCCACCCTAATCTGCATGTTCGTTCTGTAGGGAGTTTACGCAGAGGATATCTTTGTTTGAGTTTTAATCGAATTAATGGAGCACTTCAGTTTCGGTGCAATCGCTTTAACTATAAAGCAAAACGAAGAATAAACGAATCTAACTTGTTTTACATTTCCCGAATCTCTTCAATGTACTTCAAAGTTTTTTTGGTCAACGTTTTTATTTTCTCAAAATCGAAGCCCCCAGACTCATTCTTTACCATTAATTTCGAACCCATTCCTACGCAATAAGCCCCGGCATCAAACCATTTTTTCAGATTATCAAACTCTGGCGAAACACCCCCAGTAGGCATGATGCTCGTCCAGGGTTGAGGACCTCTGATTGCTTTAATAAAATTGGGACCATAAATACTTCCAGGAAATAACTTGACCACTTCACAGCCCAGTTCCTCTGCCTGTCCAATCTCAGTCAAAGTACCACAACCCGGACCGTATAGAATTTTTCTTCTGTTGCAGACAAGCGCCACATCTTTTCTTAATGATGCTGACACAATAAAATTGGCTCCTAGCTGGAGATAAAGCGAGGCTGTTGCTTGATCGGTGACTGAACCGACACCCAAAATCATTTCTGGAAGTTCTTTAATGCAAAATTTATTGAGTTCCCCAAAAACTTCATGAGCATAATCACCTCGGTTGGTAAATTCCAGTAATCTTGCACCACCGATATAACAAGCAGTGACCAGCTGTTTGCAAACCTCCAAATCGGGATCGTAAAAAAGTGGTACCATTCCCTGCTCTGCCATTTTCTGAGCTACTTGTATTCTTGTAAATCTTGCCATTAATGTTTTAAGTTTAATTAAATTTAATGAAAAAGGAAGTTGCCAACGATATTAAGAATCTTCCCATTTTCCATTTCATTACCTGCTGACCCGTCCACTTGCATCACCACTTAATAGTTTTTCCACTTCTGCCACCGTCACCAAATTAGCGTCGCCATAAATGGTATGCTTCAGGCAAGATGCAGCCACTGCAAAGTTAAGCGCTTTTTGATCATCATTTGGGTTCGTCAATAAACCATAGATCAAACCACCCATAAAACTGTCGCCTCCTCCTACCCGATCAACGATGTGAGTGATTTCATAGCTAGGTGCTTTATAAAGCGTTTTGCCGTCATACAAAACACCGGACCAAGTATTGTGAGAAGCACTGATGGAACCTCTCAGCGTAGTAATCACTTTTTTGGCTCGGGGAAACATTTCCATTAATTGTTTCAAAACGGAAAGGTAGGATTCGGGATCAACCGAATGACCATGCGTCACGTCTACACCCTCAGGGTGCAAACCAAAATGTTTTTCAGCGTCTTCTTCATTTCCTAATATGACATCACAGCCGGCCACTAATTCAGGCATGACCTCACCGGGAGCTTTACCATACTTCCATAGTTTTTTTCGGTAGTTCAAATCAGTAGAAACAGTGATGCCCATTTTGTTAGCCATTTGAATAGCCTCTAGGCAAGCATCTGCTGCGCCCTGAGAAATGGCGGGAGTAATACCCGTCCAATGAAACCATTGGGCATCTTTAAAAACCAACTCCCAGTCAATCATACCTGCCTCTATAGTCGCCATAGCCGAATGAGCCCGATCGTACACTACTTTACTGCCTCTGCTCACTGCCCCTATTTCTAAAAAGTAAATGCCCAGTCGTTCACCACCTCGAATTATTTTATCCGTGCCGACTCCTCGTTTGCGCATTTCCATTAGGGCACAATCTCCAATATCGTTTTGAGGAAGCCTAGTAATAAAATCTACGGGCATCCCATAGTTGGCTAGCGATACTGCAACATTGCTTTCGCCGCCTCCATAGATTGCTTCAAACGAGTTTGCCTGCGAAAACCGTTTAAACCCTGGAGGGGTCAAGCGAAGCATTATTTCTCCAAAAGTTACCACTCTTTTCATAAGTGTAATTTGATTGTTAATTTATAACTATAAAGTTGTTTAAAACTCCAAAAATGTTTTCGATCTTTTTAAACAACTTCTATTAAAAAAAGGTTATGAGAAAGCTAATCCTCCGTTAATATCAAAGTTGGCTCCTGTAATAAACGAGCTATTATCAGAAGCTAAATAAACTACTAAATCTGCGACCTCGTCAGCTCTACCCTCTCTTCTTACTGGAGTCTTACCAGCAACGATTGTTCGTATTTCATCTTTGGTGAAGTCATCATGAAATTTCGTAGCAATCATTCCAGGACAAAGTGCATTTACTCTAATCCCTTTCGGTCCAAGCTCTTTTGCCATTGCTCTAGTAAATGTAGTTACAGCTCCTTTAGAAGAAGCGTATAATGAAGATCCACCACCACCACCGTCTCTCGCTGCAAGAGAAGAAAGGTTTATGATGGAAGAACTTTTAGCCATTAATGGTTCAAATGCTTGCATTACAAAAACGATAGACTTAAAATTTACATTCATAACTAAGTCATAAAATGATTCATCAAATTCTTTTAATGTTTTACGAGCAAAAAGCCCTCCTGCATTGTTTACTAAAATATGAACCTGTTTACCAAAAGCTTTAACTGTTTTTGCCTTTAAACTCTTTATTCCTTTTAAACTAGATACATCCGCTTTAACTGCGATAGCTTCTCCCCCAAAAGATTCTATCTCTTTTACGGTTTCTTTCGCTCCTGCTCTAGAACTATTATAGTTCACAACTACTTTAGCACCTTCTTTGGCTAATTTAATTGATATTGCTCTACCAATATCTCTACCGCCTCCAGTTACTACTGCTACCTTTCCTTTAAATTTACTCATTACACTTTTTTAAATAGATTTTAAAATTAGAGTTTGTCTGAAAATTATATGAACTAAAGATTTAGACATACTCTTAGATCCCTAATGCTTGACCACCACCAACTTGGATTGTTTCTGCTGTTAAGAAAGAGGCATCTTTACTCGCTAAGAAGGAAACAACCCCCGCAACATCTTCTGGTTGACCTAACCTTCCTAGCATAATATTATTCGCCCAAGAAGCAAAGACTTCTGGTTTTGTTGATTTAATTTGCTGATGAAAAGCGGTGTCAATTGTACCGGGAGATACTGCATTTACTCTGATACCGTATTCCGCCAAATCTTTTGCTAATGCTCTCGTAAGTGTTTGCACTCCAGCTTTAGATGTTCCATAAATTCCAGCGCCAGGTCCTCCTGCATTCCATGCTGCATTCGACGTATAATTAATTATTGTAGGATGGTCTCCCTTTTTAAGAAAAGGTATTGCCGCTCTTGAAGCGAAAAACACAGAATCTAGATTTAATGCCATTACCGCTCTGTAAAATTCTGTTGTCATTTCTTCAAATCTAGATCTTCCACCTAATCCACCTGCATTATTTACAAGCACATCAATTTTTCCATACTTTTCACCAATTTTGGTGATGTTTGCAGTTACCGCTTCTTCCTTTGTAACATCAAACCCGCAATATTCAGCCTTAATCCCTTGTGCAACAAGTTCTTCAACTCTTTTAGCTCCTGCTTCATCTTGAATACCATTTAATACTACTGTAAATCCATCTTTACCTAACCTTTTTGCTACTTCGAAGCCTATACCGCCTGTGGCTCCAGTAATTATCGCTATTTTTTCTTGTGATTTCATGAATGTTTTTTTTTAAAATTTTTAATTTTTAGTATTGACGCTGTTTAAAAACTCCATTTAATAGAGTCTACGGCAGTGTAAATATTTTTTATAAACTTATTTTAATTCGTAGGTTTTAATGGTTCGATTTTCGGACAAAATATTAAGAGTGAGACCACGACAATTGCTGCTAAAGCTGCTCCAATTACGAATGCGGGGTAGTAATTACCTCCAGCCGTCAACCATGGAATGAAATATAACAGAAATCCTCCCATAAGTTTAGCGGCCATACCTGCAATCCCTGAAAGGGTACCAACCGTCTTACCACTGTATAAATCACTTGGCAATGTTTGTATATTTCCAATTGCGGTTTGAAATCCAAAAAGAATAACAGCCATAATTAAAACTGCGGCTACTGGTCCTCCTGGATTTGCCAGAGCCAATAATGCAGGTAGCATGATCACGCATCCCATAATGATTATAAACTTTCTTGTCTTATTCACCGTCCAGCCAGCTTTCAGCCTATTTTGTGCAAGTAATCCTCCAAACCAAGCGCCAACCATTGCTCCTACATATGGCACCCATGCGTAAATTCCAACATTTTTTACATCCATACCATACACTTCCATTAGGTATCCAGGTATCCAAAAAACAAATAGCCACCATATTGGATCAATCGCTGCAGAAGCTATAATAACGCCCCAACTTTCTCTGTGCTTCAATAGCTCACCTGTACTTGGATTATAACCATCATCGTAAGTGCCATCCTCATTAATATCTTGATTTTCCTGACCAGATAGTATGTAATTTCTTTCTTCTTCCGATAGCCACGGATGTTCTTTAGGTGGAGACTTTACTAAATACATCCATGGGATCAACCAAACAAAACCTAGTAGCCCAATACTAATAAATATCCATTGCCAATTCATATAGACCGACATTAAGGAAATGATAGGAAAAGCAATCATTCCACCAATAGCGGCACCAGAGTTAAATATACCCTGCGCAAATGCCCGTTCTTTTGTCGGAAACCATTCCGCATTTCCTTTAGCAGCTCCAGGCCAGTTACCAGCTTCTGCAATTCCTAGAATAGATCTAAAAATAGCAAAACTCATAACCCCTTTGGCTAATGCATGAAGCACAGTAGCGATAGACCAGACGCCTATAGATAATGCAAATCCTAATCTTGTCCCAATCCAATCAAATATTTTTCCAAAAATAGCTTGTCCAAATGCATAAGAAAGCAAAAATACTATAGAAATATTCGTGTACAATTGTTTATGACCATCTAAGTCCATATCAGGATAAAGCTCTTTGAATATATCAGGCCATAGAATATTGAAAGAAGTCCGATCAATATAATTTATAATGGTTGCTGAAGCAATCAGTATTACTACCCACCATCTTAATCCTTTTATCTTCATTTTATATTGTTTAAACTCGTCAGGAATATTCTGTTTTGCTACTATTTTTCTAAACTATGCTCATTTAATTTTGCCTTGCTGCTTGGTACACTGTGTACTTAGTATAAAAAATCTTCGCGCGCGGGACTAAAGACATCAATTAATTGTCCATCTTTTACGCAAGTACAACCATGCATCACCATTGGCGGGATATAATACGAATCGCCAGCTTTAATGGTTTTAACCTGTTCGCCAATAGTCATTTTAAATTCGCCACTGGCCACGTAGGTCACCTGCGAGTGATGGTGATTATGCATATCACCAACGCCACCAGCTTTGAAGTCTGCGATCACTAACATGATCTTATCGTCGTGTCCCTGAATCTGTCTGCGCAATAATGGGTTTACTTGTTCCCATTCCGCATCTTCTTTGAAGAAGAATTCTTTGCTTGCTTTTATCATTTTATTATTTTATTATTTTTAATAATTAGATTTATTTTGGCGGTGTACCTGCACCTACTGTGGCTTCTAAAAACCATACTTCCGTGTAACAGCCATTTTCATATTGCTTAGCGATATCACCACCATAAGTTTCTGCTCCTGCGCACCAAACCATGTTCTTTTCAGGATCTTTTCCATTGGTTTGATTATAAGCTCCTTGTTTGAAATAATTCAATTCTCCTTTATAGGCGGTGGCTTGTTCTGTCCCATCTTGTCCTATAGGCGCAAATATTTTCATGACCTGTGCAGGTATATCTGATCGATTTACATATTCAGATGAGATAAGATTTTTAGTAAATGTTTTCGTTTCATGACCTTCACTTTTGAAGGTGAGATACATGATGCCCTCATATACATTTACTTCATAACTGAATGCTTCCCCTAATGCTATACCATCTACAGGTTCAGCAGGATAGTCATTTTTGCTTGTTCCAATGACAGACATATCATGTCCCCAAACAGCGCTAGAATAATCCCATCTTTTTGAATTGTTACCTTCCGTATTGATTTCATAATTCCAAAAGACGGATCCTTTACTTTGTCCCGGGAATTTCTTATAAAATATTTTTAATGGTTCATTTTCATGGCCTTCACCACTATGAATCTGCCCAACCACCGTTGAGTAAGACGCCGCAACTCTGGCATCGCCAGAAGTAGAAACTTGCATCACCTTACAGGTACCTGTTAGTTTCCCCCCTTGTTCAGGCGTCCATTCCCTTTTCTCCTGTAACTCAGTTCTCGTGTTACTCGAGTTTTTTGAAGTGACTCCAGAATTTGGTGTTTTATAGACTACCCAGCGCCTTGTACCATCAATTACAGTATAGAAAAAATCTTTGTGTTCATACTTAGTGAGATCTTCTACACTCGTTCCATCCCCCATTAATATTTTAAATTTATCCATAAAAGGAATAACCTCATTAGGGTAAACTATTTTTTTGCTTAAACCATCATTAGCTTGAAAGTACCCTGCATTCGATATGGCATCATCGCTGACATGGATACTGGCTGATCTAAACCATACTTCAGCGTAGTTTCCACTTACATATTGTTTTTGAATATCACCACCGTGGGTTTCAGCACCAGCACACCATACTTTATTTACTTTAGGATCTTTCCCGTTAGTTTGATTGTAGCAGCCTAGCTTGAAAAATAGCCCCTCATCTGCATAAGCATTTTCTCGCTCTACTCCGTCCTGACCAATTGGCACAAATAAATTTTGAACTTGCTCAGGCATCTCAGCCTTTGTGGTGTATTCTGATTTGACTAAGTTTTTTGTAAATGATTTGGTTTCATGCCCTTCACTCATGAATTTCAAACTCATAATATTATCCTTCACCTCTACTTCATAACTCAATTCTTCTCCTAATTCAATCCCATCTTCAGGTTCTGGTGGAAAATCAGTTGGGCTTGTTCCCACAACAGACATATCATAGCCCCAAATTGGATAGGAATAATCCCATCTTCCAGAATTGTCATCACCCTCGGTATTGATTTCATAATTCCAAAAGACAGAACCTTTTTTATGTCCTGGAAATTTTTTGTAAAATAATTTAAACGGTTCGTTTTCATGTCCATCGGCGCTATGAATCTGTCCAATGACCACAGCGTACGATGCCGCCACCCGGGCATCACCCGTAGCCGAAACATTCATTACTTTGCACGTGCCTGTTAATTTAGCTTCCGTCATAGGCGACCATTTTTTCAATTGGGCCAATTCAGTTCTTGTATTATTTGAAGTTCCATGGGTATTTCCTGCATTAGGGGTTTTAAAAACTACCCAATCCCTTTCACCATCATTTGTAGTATAGAAGAAATCTTCCTGCTCAAAATTGATTGCTTGACCAGCATTTGAACCATCACTTAATATTAAATTCCAATGATCGAAAAATGAAATTACATCACTTGGATAAGTGTTTTTTTGAGCGACCTTTTTATTCGGATTATTGCCAGTATTGAAACAGCTATTTAGGATCAAGCAAAGACCAAGGGCTAAAAATGCTGTTAGTAAAGTGATAATTTTTCTATTCATGCTTTTTGATTTCAGAGGGTTATATTTTCCCTCATATTGCTAAGATTCCGTTGTATGAAATAATGCAGGCAAAAATCAATGACAAGACCAATCCTGTATTCAGTAAAGGACCTGCTTTTTGGGTATTCATAAGTTCTTTTTTATTGATCAAAATCATAATGCCAACGATAACCAATGGAAGTACAAATACGTTAAATACCTGTGTTAAAATTTTGCACTTTAATAGGATTAGTTCCGAATATTGGAACCGTTAAACCTATGAGGTATGCAAAGCCTGTTAATATTTTAAATTGTTTTGAAGTAGTGTCTAATTTTCCTTTTTGATAGCCGGCAATCATCAATGGTGTTATCATCAATGGTGTTATCATCAATGTTGGGAATATAGAAGAGCGCCCTTCTGCCAAAGCACTTACGCAATAGCACACTTTTAATTCAATGGAATCTAAGTTCTTACGATGCAAAAGATTAATACTGTGGAGTATTAATGGCTATGCACTAGGTCGTAATACTTGACTCGCGAATAAGCTCCCTCATCAGTAGTGATGAGGTAATTGCCAGCTTTGAAATAATTTTCAAAAATACCCCATCGCTGAACGTTGATATCATCATAAACCACAGATTCGTTGTCGTTTAGAATTATCTCCATCTTTCCTTCAGAAACAATTACTTCAAGCGTAAATCGTTCGAAGCCTACTTCCTCAGAAAAGGTAAAAGCATCTGTATCCTTCCAGGCATCAGTATGTAAAATATCTATGTCTGAAGCATTTTCATCTTTCAAGACTTTTGTTCTGACGATTACCTTTTTATCTGTCCAATAAATTTTTAGCATCGGAGGAGCATTATTATCATCTTCTCCTATAAGATCTCTTTGTTCGTTGGTTAATCGACCATGTATTTGCATGATAATCACTCTATGAGAATCACCATTTGTATCTTTAGATATCTCAGAAAGCGCTAACTCCCCTTTGATCCGCCCTCCTTGTGCAAAAGTCCAGTTCGTAGTATTACTTCCTGGTACCATTTGCTCCCGTAATTCAGTTCGAGAATAGGATGAATTCGCCGTTGAAGAACCGGGATAAGTGTAGAACACCAATGAACCATCCGTTGAATCATTGTACATAAAATCTTTCAACTGCAGATTGGTACCATACTCCAGAATCTCCGGAGGCTCTACTTCCGCAGGATTACCAACGGGTAAAGTCACTTTCCAATTTTTCAAATCAATATGAGGTAAGAAATAGTCTACCCCTTCCACCAATTCATTTTCCTTAACGGGCGGAATCCATTCCCCCTCTGGCTTTTCAATTTCACCACTCTTACAACCTACCCCTACGATCAGAAGCAATACCAAGATGGAATAGAAGCGTTGATTCTTTATAATTGAGGAGATTAATTTCATGTTTACTTTTTAAGAAAAACGTTAATGAGATCGTTAGAACTTTAACTACCATCTCTTAACTTATTTGAAGAAAAGAGATGGTAATTATTATTAGAATTAATACTTAGTCTTCTTCTATTGTGAATGTGTCAATTCTACATTCAACACCAGTATTGGAAAAGAAAATAGCAATTTCAGTATTAGACCCTGAATTAAAAGATACCGACTCCATTACATAAGTATCCGGATCATTTTGATCGGTTAAATCAACAGAAGCAATCGTTGCCCCTGCTACGTCTACAGGGTCCGTTACATCTCCTCCCAGAATTGAAACGTTAAAGGTTCCTGTACCCGTTTTCATCGTGTAGTAGAATGTAACAGTGTGATCAACATTGGGTTCGACGGTAACTAATTGATAACCAATTCGACTACCATCACTTGGTAATTTAGCAGCTTTAGGAGCCGTATGAATCGGGTCACCCGTAATTTGAATAACACCACCTAAATCTCCATTTCTCCAACCTTCTCTATAATCGTCTGGGTCTTCGATATCAAAACTGGGATTGGTAAGCATCGGTACAAAACCAGGATCTACGCCCATACATACGCAGCCCACTACTATCGCATCATCTACCGTGTCTGGATCTCCATCATCACAAGCAGCACCTACAAATAAATTAAGATCTGGGCAAAAGAAAGGATTTTTGACCTCAACTATTTGTGAAGAGACGTCTGATACATTTAAGTTATCAGAACTGGTAAGTGTTACCGTGTAATCTCCTTCATCAGCATAAGTATGCGTAGGATTTTTATCCTCAGAGGTATTGCCGTCGCCAAAATTCCAAGCCGTTTTCGTATTAGAATTAGATAAGTCGCTAAATCTAATCATTAGATAAGCACTATCTGAAACAGGTTCGTAAGAAAAGTCAGATGTTGGAGGGGTTTTATCTGCAATCTCTCCAGTGCCAAAAATATTTTCTTCTTCACAAGCGGAGAAGAGCGTAGCAAACACTAATAAAACAGCAAAAAATTTAATGCCATTAAAGAATGTCCGTTGTAATGTCCTATTTTTTAAAGTCATTTTGATTTTATTTTAAATTATAAACAAGGGTCTGTAAGTATTGTACAAAAAGTAATTTGCACATTTTATGTTCATCCGCTTGACCTAACTCCTGCTTCCTATTGTCAGCAATATTTAGGTCAAACGAATGTAAGTGCAAGTGAATTCTTGTTGTTCCTATACAGGTATTTTTTATGATAAAATATTGTCGTTGAAAGAAATATTAATAACCTGGATTTTGAGTTAATTGACCATTGCTAAGTCCTATTTCTCTTTGAGGCAAAGGAAGTAGCAGGTCAGTCACAGCAAAGGAAAAGCCATTAGCTGTTGCAAACTCTGAAAGGACAGTAGTCGCAAAACCAAATCGAACCAAGTCGAAAAATCTGTGATTCTCAAAAGCTAATTCAACTCTTCTTTCGTCTAATAGTTCTTCTTTAGTAACGCTAGTAACAAGATCCGTTAATCCAGCTCTATTTCTAACCGCTTGGAAAGAAGCTAATGCTTCAGTGTCTGCTGTGCTATTTCCTGCACCAATGGTAGCTTCTACATGCATCAATAAGACATCTGCATATCTAATCACTATCCAATCATTCCCTGCAAGACTAGGATCATTAGATACAGCATCTATTCCTAAACTAGCATCACCCGTTGGAAGGTATTTAACGACTTGATTAAAAGTAGGTTGAAGGGCATCTTGACGATATGAATAAATTGTTCTATTGCCTCCTTTCTCATCTAATATCGCTTTAGCTTCATCAGTCACATAGTTTACACCAGCTGTTCGTCCGACAGCATTCAACCATTCTGTAGAAAAATTTTGACTATCATTATTATTGTCACCAACATATCCTACCGCAAATATGACTTCTTTATTTCCTTCTGAGAAGAATACATCTTTAAATTCGGGTTCCAATTCGAATCCAGCCCCCATTACAGATTCGCATAAAATTTTTGCTTCACTATAATTTCCTTGTGTTAAATACACCTTGGCGAGCAGTGCTTCCGCACCTGATTTAGAAGCTCTTGTCTGATACGTATCATCCAATGAGCTCGCAGCTATTTTTAAATCACTAACGATTAACTGGTATATTTTTTCTGTACTCACTCGTGTATATTGAATATCTGTATCCGTTAAAGCAATCACCTTATCCACCAAAGGAACATCTCCAAATAACCTTACCAGATTGAAGTAAGCATAAGCTCTCACAAAGCTAGCTTCTCCTCTATACTGAGCAGCGGTTTCGGAATCAGCTACCTCCAGATTTTCAAGTACGATATTGGCTCTAAATATGATATTATAAAAACTTCTGTAATAATCGGTAACGATACCATTAGTAGATTCAATTGAAAAGCTTTCAAACTGTGCTGCTTCCCCTTCACTACTTTTTGTCTTTGTATTATCGCTTCTCATTTCTGTCAAGTAATACTCGAATTGAACGGAGTGATTTTTATTGACATCTGTATCTGCCAATATGTTGACCCCTTGAATCCCATCATACATGTTAATTACGCCTTTTTCTAATTCTTCTTCCGTAGAATAGTAATCATCCGCACTAGCTGCCGAAGTCGGGCTCGGGTTTAAAAAATCTTTTTCACAGGAAGTAAATGTTAGTCCTATAAAAAAAATAGATATGATAAATATATACCTCATTTTATTTGATTGTTAAGTTTAGTAAATAAGATGGAACTTGCCAATTGCCTGGCAAGTTTGCCATGATGAAAAAGTTATTGCACGGTGTACTTTAACGATTTCATCATGGACGGTTCATGTTTTATTACTCTAATTTATAGTCGATCCTAACCTGAAGTTTCGAGACTACGTTTAATTAAAAGTCTATATTAAGTCCAAAGGATACAGTCTTCTGAATAGGCGAACCTGCTCTTTGATAACCGTATGTAGTTCCAGAGGTGTCATTTATGGATTCAGGATTGAATCCAGTATATCCATCAGCAGTCATATACCATAAGTTTTGCGCCGCAACATATACTCTGACCTTAGAAAATATTTTTGTCTTAGATAGCAAACTAGGAGAAAAATTATATCCAATACTTATATTACGTAAAGTAACATAAGAGGCATCCTGAATGATATCATTCGTAAATATTTTTTCCTTAATAAATCCTTGATTAGGAGTTGTCGCTGGATCAAAGTCTTGGCTACTATTAAAATGATTGAACAAATACTGGTCTCCCATATTTCTAATTTCAGCACCATGACTTCCCTGAAACATAAAGCTTAAATCTATGCCTTTGTAGCTAACACTATTAGTTACACTCCATACGAAATCTGGATAAGGACTACCCAATAGTGTTTTATCATCATCATCAATAAGTCCATCACCGTTCAAATCTTTCACATAAACATCTTGTGCTTCTCCACCTATAGGGTGATAAGGATTCTTGATATATTCAAGTGGAATGTCTTTATCGACTACCCATCCATAGAAGGATGATATTGGTTGTCCTACTTGATTAATCCATTCTGCAGCTCTTTTACTATCTACATTCTGAATCTGACCATCAGAATCTCCAAATTCAACTAATTCATTTTTATTTTTAGATGCGATGAAAGAGGTAGTCCAGACAACCTCTCTATTTCTAATATTGGTTGAGGTTATGGCAAATTCAAATCCACTGTTTTCGACTTTACCTAAGTTAACCAACGCTTCTGAAAATCCTGTGGTAGAAGATACGGGATTGTACAATAACAATTGATCACTAGTTCTTTTATAGTACTCAATTGATCCTTCCAGAAAACCATCAAGGAATGTGAAATCCAAACCAGGGTTTATTTCTATTGATCGCTCCCATTGAAGTCCTGCGTTAGCAATATTAATCGCATTAAATCCTCCTGTTACATTTCCGCCAATAACGGATGTAGTTGGGCTAAGAAGCGCTAAATTTGGGTAATTATCAATTAGATCATCACCGGTATCTAATCTATTGTTACCCGTAATTCCATAACTAAATCGGAGTTTTACGAAATTAAAAATATTATTTCCTTTAAGGAAATCTTCTTCACTAAGTACCCATCCAACGGAGACTGCTGGAAAATTACCATATTTATTATCTACACCAAAGACAGAACTTCCATCTCTTCTTAAACTAAATGATGCTAAATATTTATAATCATATGCGTAATTTACTCTACCAAAAAATGATAAGAATCTATTTTCAAATTCAATAGAATTACCACTCGCGATTGTAGTTGCTGCAGCAATCGTTTGTAATAAATCAGAATCATAGCCTGTTCCGGTTATAGAACTGGCATTGGTATTATACTTTTCAGCCGACATTCCTAAAACGGAATTAATTTCATGCTTACCAAATTCTTTATCGTAAGTAAAATAATTTTCGGATACTAGGTGGATTCTATTTTGTGAACTTAAATCAAGTTGTATAGCAGATGCACCATTTCTATTCGCCAATAACCCTTGCCATCTATCTCGTTCTGTATTCTGAAAATCTCCTGAGATTACTGTCTTGAATTTAAGTCCATCCATTATCTTATATTGCGCATAAGTGCTACCAAATATTTTGAACCTATTTTCATTTCTATCGCGTTCTAATACTTTTGCAGCAGGGTTTGTATTGGAAGTATTACTAATATCTACTTCACCTCCATCTCCATCTAAGTCGTAATTGTCAAAGTGACGCTGTACCGCATAATCACCTATTTGTACATCTGGATAAGTATTTCTGTCAACAAATTTAATCGTATTTGCATCATGGTATACTGGCAACCAATTTGTTTGTCTGTTAATGTCATGTGTTGAACCATCAAACCTTCTTCTATCGGTGTATGATGGAGCGATACTCGCACCAAATGAGAATCGGTCATTCAGTTTTGTATTTACTTTCAAATTAAGACTATACTTTTTAAAGTCATCTGTCAACAAAACCCCTTCATCGTGAAGGTAACCAAAGGTAGTACTGAAGTTGGTTCTTTTGCTCCCGCCTCTTGCACTAAAAGAATGGCTCATGATATTCCCGCCATCAAAGATTTCATCTTGCCAGCTTCTATCAATACCAATAAGTTGCTTATATCTTGTACGATCTGATAATTCTCCAGTTGCTGCTAATTCTTCTGCTGCCGTTTCTGCAATACTAAAGGTGTAGGCATCACTTTTTCTGGCTGTCTTAATTCCAAAATAAGTATTATAGTTAAACTTAGTGTCGCCTGCTACCCCATCTTTTGTAGAAATCAGGATAACTCCATTTCCTCCTCTTGAACCATAAATCGCACAAGATGCAGCATCTTTCAATACTTCGAATGATTCTACGGTATTCATGTCTAAGGAGCCTAAAAAATCATTGTCGACTACTAATCCATCAACAACAATCAAAGGGTCAGAGCTGGCTATCATTGATCCAGTTCCTCTAACACGAATAGTAGGTGCAGATCCTGCTTCTCCTTCTGTTGACTGTACATTAACCCCAGATACTCTTCCTACCAATACTTCATCTACTCTTCCAGCAGCGACTTCATCCAAGTCCTTATTCTCTAGTTTTGATATTGCGCCTGTCAGGTGAGATTTTTTTGAGGAACCGTAACCAATGACTACAACTTCATCTAGTAAGGAGGAGTTCGAAGCCATAACAATGTCAATAATACTACGACCATTTACAGGTGATTCAACAATTAGGAATCCAGTGTAGCTAAAAACAAGAACCGCATCATCTTCCACCTCAATGGAATAGCGACCTTCAACGTCGGTAACGGTTCCCGTAGACGTACCTTTTACTATAATGTTAACCCCGATTAATGATTCTCCATCCTCTTCAGAGGTTACAACTCCAGTAACGGTTCTTGTTTGTGAATCTACCGTAGTATTTAATCCATCAGTAGATGTGTTCCCGTAAGAAAGGGAGGGAAGCCCCATCAATAAAACCAGTAAAAGGCATAACCTAGTGGATTTATTGAGAAGATTTGTTAATTTTGGTGACATAATTTAAACATTTTGAATTTTAACTATTTTTCGCACCCACCTTCCGAGTGGGTGCTTTTAGATTTTCAAATTTGACAATAGAATTTAAGCCCAAAGCAGAATCACTTTGAATAAGAAGTTCTATAAAATCTAACTTGATTTTTTATTAAAAATATAAGATGCTAGCCTGCAATTGTGTAAGCTACTTTTAAGAAGATAGTTTAGCTGGTCTTAAGCTAATAGCTGTTTTTTTTCCCCATACTCAAGTGGTTTTTAATTTTGAATAAGAATAATTAATGAACTATTATTTTGTTCTCAAAGATTGACTATATTCGACTACATCACTCAAGTGAACCCTCATCGCTGTCGCAGCTTTTTCTGGCTCCTGAGCTATAATATGTTCTAAAATAATTTTGTGCTCATCAAGTGCATTATAAAAACGACCGTCTTTGCAAATGTCGAGCTGTATAAAATTGTTGATAATGTCAGGCGTAATAATCAACATCAAAGATTTCAGTACATTATTTTTACTTGCTTTTGCTATTTTTAAATGAAACATTAAATCTTCTTCAACGGCTTGTTGACCCAGTTTAACCTTGTGAGCATAAGCTTCTAATGCAATATTTATATCTCTAATATCTTGATCCGTTCTTCTTAATGCGGCGAGCTTAGCCGATTCCGTTTCTAATAATACACGTGTTTCCACCAAAGAAGCAAAATCTATATTTTCAATTTTTAAGACATCTGATATTAACCCTTCCAAAGCCGTTATACCCATTCCTGCTACAATGGTTCCGCTTTGTGGAAGTGTTCTAAGGATGCCATAGAATTCTAATTTTTTGATGGCATCTCTTACATTACTCCTTCCTACCCCAAGTCGTTCCGCTAACTTTCTTTCAGGTGGTAGTTTGTCACCAGGGTTCAATTGACCAGATGTGATCAACTCACGAATCTGGCGAATGATTTTATCTACCGGAGATTCTATCCGGATTTCCTGAAAATTATTGAGTATATTGGAATCTCCCATAAATAAAAAAAGTTGAGTTTGGTTAACTGGAAATTGGTCAACCAATTTTACGAATAGTCAAAAGTAGTAATTTATATGAAAAATCAGAATTTTTGCTCCGCTTTTTTTAGATAAACCGCTATAAAATTTGGATATCCCGCTATAAGATCATAACAGAATAACAACTATCGGCGAATTTGTAATACAATGGCAGACCAATTTTTTTTATAAAAAAGGCGAATTGAACCGTTTAGTAGGTGCTATCCGCTTAGCGGCAAAAGTGATGAGTTGTTAAATAAATAAAGTCAGATAGATAACATTCTAAGGAGTGTTGGTACCATAAACGTCTAGGGAAAGAAGCCAAAAAATTAGACCTTATGTTTGGAGAATGGTTCTCCACGTAGATCACTAAATGAAAAATTGACACACTTGGAGGAAAAGTCTCGAACAGTCCCTTGAATAATCCCGAAAGCCCGGAATGAGCTGTCCCGACGAGTTGCTTCATTCACCCCGTCCAACTCTCCCGATCCAAACTCCGATACTGAATCGCCTCCGCCAAATGCTCCACTGCAATCTGCTTACTCCCACTCAAATCCGCCCCCGTCCGCGCCACCTTCAATATCCGATCGTAAGCCCGTGCTGATAATTGTAATTTCTTCATCGCCGTTTTCAATAACAACAAACCAGCACTATCCAATTGGCAAACTTCCCGCACCATCCGCCCCGACATATGCGCGTTGCTATAAATATCCTTATGATTTTCAAAGCGTTTCAATTGAATTGCTCGCGCCCGAATAACACGCGCCGCAATATCCTTGCTATTTACTTCCGGACGTTCATAATTAGAAAGCTCGTCGTAAGAAACGGGCGTAACTTCTACGTGCAAATCAATCCGATCCATCAACGGACCAGAGATTTTATTAAGGTAGCGTTTGACGATGCCTGGCCCGCAAACGCAGTCGCGCTCGGGATGATTGAAGTAGCCGCACGGACAAGGATTCATCGAAGCGATCAACATAAAACTAGAGGGAAAATCTACCGCGATCTTCGCACGAGAAATCGTCACCTTCCGTTCTTCCATCGGCTGACGAAGAACCTCCAAAACCGTCCGCTGAAATTCAGGCAACTCATCCAGAAAGAGAACGCCATTGTGGGCTAAAGAAATTTCACCGGGTTGTGGATTAGAGCCGCCACCAACTAACGCAACGTCACTCACCGTATGATGCGGAGATCGAAAAGGACGAACTGAAACCAAAGAGGTATTCGCAGGCAAAACACCCGATACAGAATGGATCTTAGTAGTTTCCAAAGCTTCCCGCAAACTCAACGGCGGTAAAATTGTCGGTAAGCGGCGAGCAAGCATCGTTTTGCCAGCCCCCGGCGGTCCAATCAAGATGACATTATGCCCGCCCGCCGCAGCCAACTCCAAAGAACGTTTAATATTTTCCTGCCCTTTTACATCCGAAAAATCAACATCATAATCATTTTGTGCCTCCGCAAATTCATCCCGTGTATCTACTTCCGTTTTTTTCAATTGAGCTGTGCCATTAAAAAAGCCAATCGCTTCGGAAAGGTTTTTAATTCCGTAAACGGCCAATCCATTGACAATCGCAGCTTCTCTCGCATTTTGCTTCGGTAAAATCACACCTTTAATTTTTTCCTTCATCGCCTGAATCGCAATTGGCAAAGCGCCTTTAATCGGTCGCAAACTACCATCAAGTGATAACTCCCCCATAATGATGTAATCACCTACTTCTTCTGATTTCACTTGCCCCGTACTCGCCAACAAACCCATTGCAATTGGTAAATCATAAGCAGATCCTTCCTTACGAATATCCGCTGGTGCCAAATTAACCACCACTTTCATCCGTGGCACTCGAAATCCTACGTTTTTAATCGCAGCTTCAATTCGTTGAAAGCCTTCTTTTACGGCATTGTCTGGTAATCCAACCAGAAAATAAAATTGCTTGCCCGCCGCTACCGTTCCGCCAGCGTTTACTTCTACTGTAATGGTTTGCGCGTCTACTCCTTGAACCGCACTCGCGTAAGTTTTTACTAACATCTATTTATTTTAAAAAAAGCAATCCGTTTGCCTTAAAGGCACACCGCCTGCGAAATAATTAATTGAAATTTTAACTCGTTTTAATTCGCTTGTTTTATCCTAGTCGTTTGTTATTATTTAAAACAACTTCCACCTATAAGATCCCAAATCCACAAAAATTCCATAAATTCCCGCAAAAGATTTGAAAAAAAATACCGAACGGGGCATTAAGTAGCGCAAAGCAGTTAAATTTGCTCCTTCTATTTCAGCGATTTAGAAAAGATTTGTGGTATCATATTTGAATCCCTTATACTTTGCTAGAAAAAAGAAACTACTTTATAAACATACTACTGAGATAAGTCGACATGCTATTCAATTCTTTTGAATTCGCCATTTTTTTACCAATAGTTTTTTTACTCTATTGGTTTGTTACGCACCGAAACTTGAGTTTGCAAAACCTCTTGATCTTGGCAGCGAGCTACGTCTTTTATGGCTGGTGGGATGCGCGTTTCTTATCTTTAATCGTTTTGAGTACCCTTCTCGATTATACTGCTGGTCTCCAAATCAGAAAAGCGGAAACAAAAGCCAAACAAAAGTTTTGGCTCGGGGTCAGTCTGACGTTTAACCTCGGAATGCTCGGCTTTTTTAAATATTGGAATTTCTTTGTGCAGTCTTGGATTGATGCTTGGGCAGGACTCGGCGTAGAAATGAGTGGTTATTCCCTCGGAATTATTCTGCCTGTCGGGATTTCCTTTTATACTTTTCAAACCTTAAGTTATACCATTGATATTTACCGGAAAGATTTGGAACCAACGAAAGATTTTATTGCTTTCGCCGCTTTTGTGAGTTTTTTCCCACAATTGGTCGCGGGTCCCATCGAGCGAGCGACGCAGTTGTTGCCGCAATTTTTTGAAAAAAGAAAGTTTTCTTTTGAATTGGGGGTTGATGGAATCAAGCAAATCGTCTGGGGTTTAGCCAAAAAAGTCATCATCGCCGATAATTGTGCCGTACTGGTCAATGATATCTTTTCAAACTACGAGACTTTGCCTGCTTCGGCGTTGGTACTCGGAAGTATCTATTTTGCGTTTCAAATTTACGCTGATTTTAGTGGCTATTCCGACATTGCCATCGGTACCGGAAAATTGTTTGGCTTCAAGCTAATGACCAACTTCCGTTATCCTTATTTTTCACGGGACATTGCTGAATTTTGGCGGCGCTGGCATATTTCTCTGTCTACTTGGTTTAGAGATTACTTATACATTCCACTCGGCGGATCACGCGGCGGTAATCGCATGCGACTGCGTAATACGATGATTATTTTTATCGTTAGTGGCTTCTGGCACGGTGCCAATTGGACTTTCATTATTTGGGGTGCGCTCAACGCGATCTTCTTTTTACCTTTGTTGCTGGGTGGCAATAATCGCAAAAACTTAGATACCGTTGCCGAAGGAAAAACATTTCCAAGTCTAAACGAATTTATCCACGTCTTACTAACCTTTTTGTTGACTTGTTTTGCTTGGATTTTCTTCCGCGCGGCAAGCGCCACAGAGGCGATCAACTATATTTGGTTGTTATTTGATCCGTCTTTATTCAGTATTCCTACGGGCTACATGACGTATCTTCCTTATATTCTTGTTTTGTTAATGATTGAATGGACCTATCGTACCGAAGATTATCCACTCAAAACGGTAAACTACAACGTAGCGATTATTGTCTTTGCGCTGTTGATCTTTATTTTTGGTAATTTTAATTTAACTGAATTCATATATTTCCAATTCTAATGCTGCGCTTTATCTTACATACCGGAGTTCTGCTGGGCGCATTCGCCTTAATCATCCAAGCCATTTCGATGCTGTTTCCGATGAGTTACTACAACCAAGAGTATCCAATGTGGAAATATCAGCAGGAAGTTGCGATGGGAGAACAGGGCAAAAAAGAGGCGCGAAAAGTTATTTTGGGCGATTCTAGAGCCATGGCGGGGATTCGACCGGATTTGTTGGGCAATACGCTTTCTTTATGCGTAGGCGGTGCAACGCCGGTAGAGCTATATTTTAATTTTAAACGCTACATCGTCATGAATCAAAAACCGGATACGGTTATTTTTTCCTTGACGCCCTTGCATTTTTATCGACAAGATTGTTTTTATCACCGAACTCGAAAATATGACTTTTTAGAAGATTGGATGATTGATAGTGTCAAACAAGTTGCTTTTGCACTTAATGATCCAGAATACACTTCGGCGTTTGGTTTAGTTAATAAAATAAAACTCCTTAGCTTTACTTCTAAAATGGTCGATATGAATGTATCGCACCTTTCTCGCTACGGCGAAAATAAAGCGAAGTATCAGGCAATGTCCGAAAGAAATGGTCATTCTTTTTTTGGTACAAAAGAAATGGATGATGGCTACAACTTAGAAGTTACGGATCATTTGGAAATGGACGAATCGGGACAGTGGAAAGTAAAAGCGGGAAAAGAAAAATTTGTAGTCTCTAAAGTCAATGATTATTATTTCAAAAAATTGTTAGACTTGCTTCGCGATGAAAATATTTTTATCGTTTGGGTAACCATGCCGATGAATCGAGCGTCTTACGATAAATTGAAATTAATGCCGACGCCTTTCCTACAAGATTATTCCAATTACGTCAAAGCTAATTTTGCCGAACGTGACCGGTGGATCGGCGATTTTGAAGTAGGTTTTTACGAAAACGAATATTTTGGTGACCCCGCTCACCTGAATGAGCGAGGTTCCGTTAAGTTTACCGAAGCGCTGATCGAAAAATATTTCCGTTAGTCCGCTCCAAATTACAAATCCTTTATTCTTTTTCTTTCTCTTCCGTTGCAGCGACTTGATCTTTCGTCAAATCAGTGTAAATCGTATCAATGAATTTTGCTGGCTTAATAAAACCGGAGCCCCAAGTTTCATCAAATTCTTTACTGGGATTTGCCGCCTGAATTTCTTCCAAACTCATTCCTTTTGCAATCGCCATTTTCACTCGATCTCTTACCGTCATAATAACATCTCGGTAAGCCGTCATTTCTTTTTTTGTCGAAAGACTACCATGTCCCGGAATCACCACCGTCTCATCATCAATCAAAAATAATACTTGGTTAATAGATTTCAATAAACCATCAACGGAGCCACCCGAAGAGAGATCAATAAATGGAAATCGATTTTGAAAATAAGTGTCGCCCATATGAATCACATTGCTTTTGGTAAAATAAACCGCCGCGTCGCCATCCGTATGCGCATTATGTAAATGAAAAGCGAGAATCGCCTCTCCGTTCAAATTAAAGTGAAGATCCGAAGCGAAGCTAATCATCGGCAACGCGCCCGCCGGAGAAGCGGGTACTTTCCGACCAAAAGCTTTCATGAGTTGATCGGTACTCATTCGCTTGTACACATTTTCGTGGGCAAAAATAATTGCACCGTCAGCGCTGAAATTTTCGTTACCCCCCGTATGGTCGCCGTGCCAATGTGTATTAATCAAATATTTTACCTTGTCTTTGGTCAACTTGGCAATCGCTGCTTTAATTTTTTCCGATAAGGGTCCGTATTGATCATCAATCATAAAAACACCGTCTGCACCAATCGATAAACCGATATTTCCACCGGCACCTTTTAGCACAAATAAACTATCGTTAATGCGTTCCGTAGTGATTTCTACTTTCGCAAAACGATCTTGCGCAACCGCTTCTGTACTAAACAAACAAAAACAAATAACACTACAGCTCAACAAGATTGGCTTGAGTAAGGGTAAGATTTTTTTCATAATATTTTTTTAGAAAAGTGATTCACATTCAAAAAAGTGATAATTCATTACCACTAGATAATAAACTGATTGTATCTGATGAAAGTTTTAAATATCTAGCACAGTAATTGATTATATTAAATTAGAGATAGTACTTATTTAAAAATCTTCCTTCAATTGGCACTGCTATGCTAATCGCTTTACTTCCAATGATAAAAGGTAAAATTGCCTACAAAATTAGTTTTTAACGCTAACTTTGTTCCTTCAGTGGTTAAATTTTACTTAAAAAAAGCAAATCTTGGCGGCACGGCTTAATAATTGCACGACTAAAGTAATGGTTAAATTTTTTCTCATATGTCTTCCAGCGATCTGTTTGAGCTTTTTAGCACAAGCCAATGATTTAATTTTACAATCTAAATCGGCGACGGCGCTCAACAACGTTATTCTCTATACGGATACGAGTTTTACCCAGCACTCTAATATCTCCTATCAAAGTGGAACGCTTTTCGAAATCATCGGACAAAGTTATTTAGAACACGAAGACGATGCACAAAATCAAAAGTTTAAATGGTTTAAAGTCCGCGCAAAGGATCAACGAGAAGGTTGGATCTTTGGAGATGGTCTTGCCGTTATTCTTCCCAAAGATCAAGTGGACCCACAACTCAAAAAATTTCATCAACAGAAAGTAAGCTTCAATAGTGGTTTTGAAAATTCCATGATGTGGATCGCCGCTATTCAAGGACGCGATAATTTTCATGAACAAGATTTTCTTAATCCACCTTATAAAGAGTTTTATCTGGTCATTACCAATCCTTCGGGACGCTCCGTACACATTAATTACGCTGGCCTAAGCGCTCGTGGAAAAAATGAGCTGCGGCAATTTCAACTACAAGATGTAACGGGCGATGGGATTGCTGAATTTATTTTACAACGCGTAACACAACCCGTCGCAAGTGATTTGGCTTACCGGAGTGTAGAGATTTTTGCCATTCAAGCGGGCACAATTGCTAAGATTTTTTCGGAAGAAATGAACCTAACTTACGGAGACGATAGCCCTTCCCCCGCACTACATAAGTTTATCGAAATTGAAGATCAAACGATCCGCGTCGCATACATTGATTATGTATCCAATAAGAAATATAGTTTGCCTTACGATAATGATCCAATTAGTCAAACCCAAGAACGTTGCCTAGAATATGTCACCTACACTTACCAGTGGAACGAACGACAAAAGCAATATCAAATGATCTACGAGGTAACGCGAACGGCTCCCATTGCAGGCACCAAGAAACACGGCGTAATTATTCAAGACAAGCCAAAGTTGAGTGGAAAATATATCTGCCCCATCAACAAAACGGATCGCCTCAAAGTGATCAAACACTACGAAAAGACCGTCCTTGCGCAAGGCAAGAAAAAGACGATTGCTTATTTATACGTTTTACTACCTTCTGGAAAAGCCGGCTATCTTCCCGCGCACGAAATTGGTTTCGTAGAGTCGGAACACGCCGCTTTACTCAACAAATACTATCTCAACCCTCCCTTAGTGAAGAGTAATTGGAAAACCACCGATAATTTCTTGAAAATTTTGCCCGGTCGAGCAACAGATACTTCACAAAAGTAATCGCTTAATAAATACTTCCTTTTGCGGCTTTCATTGGAATGCCAATACATTGTCGTTCCATGTAATTCATCATACGTTCCATCAAATCTCTCGTTTCATCATCTAGTGTCTCTAGATCTTTTTTGAAAACTTGATTCATTGCGTGCGCTTTGACCGCTTTGATTTGAGTAGGCACTTCTTGGAGCGCCAAAGTAAGTTTACGCTGTTGGTAATGCTCGTGGAAAGCCACCAAATTATGATCTAATAAACCTCTTGCCTTTCCTACTTCTTTAATTCTAAATGATAGATTTTCCTTGGCAAGATTCTTTAAATCTTCAATTTCAATATAATTCATTTCAAAAGCAGCAACAACTTCCTTATCCACATTATTAGGAATGGCTAAGTCAATCACCACTTTGTTTTCTTCTTGTTCTTTTTGTAATAATTGCGCATAAAGCTTCGCATCAATAATCGCGCTCGTCGCTCCTGTACATACTACTAAGCAGTCAAAACCTTCTTCGTAATGTGGCAATTCCGCCAAAGCCAAAGCTGTGGCATTATTTATCTTTGCCAATTGCTCCGCTTTATCTAGGCTACGATTAAAAACGGTGATGTTTTCGAATTGATGCTTGCGCAAGAATTTTGCGACTAAAGTATTGGTTTGTCCTGCTCCGATCAATAAGATTCTCGCATCTTTCGGTAGATCCGTTTGTAGCATTTTTTGAATCGCTAAAGAAACAACGGAAATTGGCTTTTCTCCAATTCTCGTTTTTGCGTACACTTCCTTTGCTGCTTCTACAGCGTACTTAATCGCTAAGCGAATGCTGTCTCCCGTCAAACCAAACCCTTTACATTGCGTATAAGACTCTCTCAATTGACGAACGATTTCTCGCTCCCCGACAACCAAAGAATCCACGGATGCCGCTACATCAAAAAGATGCGCAATCGCATCCTTGCTCTCGTAAACGGTTACATTTTCAAGGGCTTTTTCACCAACTTCCGCGATGATATTTGGATTGACTGCTTCGAAAAATGCTGCTACAAAAGCTTCATCAGTCACGACACTCGTATGCAAGAGATACATTACTCGGTTACAAGTAGACAAATAAAGTAACTCTTCGATCCCAAATTTTGCTTTTAATGCATGCAGATTTTGTGCTAATTCTCCTTCTTGATCTGCGCCTAACATAAAAGCACTAAGTTCTTTCAACTTGGTGTTGCGATGAGTGACTGTAAATATTTTGTACGCTTTTAATAACATGTATTGGTATATAGCTTGAGCTAATTTCTCTTTACTTACAAAAGTACTTTACCCTGCTTGATTTAATGTCATAATACTGTAAATAGGCCATTATAATTATAGTTTTATGCCTAAATGTCAGCTTGCTAACTTCCTTGAGAAATCAAATAAGCTATCTTGAGCGCAATTCCTAGCGGGTACTAAATGACTACAGTAAGTTTCGTTTCAGTAGGAAAAACACTGCAATTTATGGTATTTATAGCTAAAACTGTGCTTCCGTGTGGAAAAAAATCATTTTAACTCAGTCTCATAATGCTTATCTCACATGTCTAAATGTCTACCAATTTTAATCCTAAGCCTGCTAGTTAGTGCTACTCTTTTTGGTCAATGGACCGAACTCAACGCAACGGAACAGCAAGGTTTATCCGTCGAAAAAATTAGTAAATACCACCCTGTACGCTTAAATTCTCAGGAGCTTTTATCTATTTTAGAACGGGCACCACTCGAATTTACCAACGAAACGGGCTTACAACTAGCCATTCCCCTACCCGATGGTACTGTGGCAAGCTTCGCCATTTACGCTTCTCCTATCCTAGAAGAAGGGTTAGCCCGCAAATTTCCTAGTTTTAAGAGTTTCACGGCCCAAAATATTAATCAACCTGCTATGGTTGGTCGCCTAGACTGGACCAGTAAAGGTTTTCATGGTTTCTTTCTTTCGCCGCAAGGCAGTATTTATTTAGATCCTTTGGCAGCGGACGTTTATGTTGCTTATTATAAAAAAGATCGCATCCCGCCAACCGATCGCAAGCATTTCTGTGGAATGAGTTTTAACGAGGAGGAGTTTCTTGACGAAAACTTAGCGACCAGCCGCGGATCTAGCAGCGTAGGCGAAAATCTACGGACGCTGAGAATCGCCGTTGCAACAACGGGAGAATATACCAATTACCACGGTAGTACTACGGATGCCTTAGCCGCTGTAGTCACGACGATTAATCGCGTCAATCTAGTTTATGAAATTGATTTATCCCTGCGCTTTCTTCTCGTAGAAAACAATGATCAAATCATTTTCACCGACGCTAGTACCGACCCTTACAATAACAACAGTGCCGGAAATATGCTCAATACGAATACAGCTGTTTTAAATGCTAATATTGGGAATGGCAATTACGATATCGGACACGTATTCGCTACCGCAGGAGCTGGACTTGCTGGTTTAGGAGTCGTTTGTTCCGGTGATAAAGGCGAAGGCGTCACCGGAATTGATCCGCCGGAAGGAACAACCTTCGACGTTGACTATGTCAGCCACGAAATTGGTCATCAATTATCCGCTTTTCATACTTTTAATAATTGTAATGGTCCGGGTGGCACGCCGACGGGATACGAACCCGGTAGTGGCAGTACGATTATGGCTTACGCTGGATTATGTGGTGCGAGCAATGTACAATTTAGCAGTGGCGATTACTTCCACGGGATTAGTTTGAACCAAATGAATAATTACCTCGATACACAAGGTACGTGCTTTGATGAAATTCCAACGAATAATCTACCTCCTTCCGTTGCGACTAGAACCGGCAACTTTTTTATTCCAATGCTTACGCCTTTTGAGCTTACCGCACAGGCGACGGATCCCGATGGAGATCAATTAACTTATTGCTGGGAACAATTCAACGCCGGTCCGCTCAGTACCTTGGGAGAACCAACGGGCAACGCGCCTGCTTTTCGTTCTTTTCCTCCCTCTGAAGATTCCACTCGGGTATTTCCAAAAATAGCCAACGTAATTAATAATATTACTTCCCCCTTGGAAGTCTTGCCAAGCTATACGCGTGGATTTAGATTTAACGTTGTCGTTAGAGACAACAATCCTGGTGGTGGTGGAAGTGCTTCTACCGACCTGAGCTTTCAAGCTACCCAAGCTGCGGGACCATTCAAAGTAACTGCGCCCAATACGCCTGGCATTCAGTGGGAAGGCAATCAACAAGTAGAAATCACTTGGGACGTTGCAAATACTGATCAAGCCCCCGTCAATTGTAGCCACGTTGATATCATGCTTTACACTGGAACGGAATTCACTTTCCATTCTATTTTAGCGCTTAACACACCGAATGATGGTAGCGAATTTATCACCGTACCCGACGAAACTTTAGTTTTTGCGAGAATCAAAATTAAAGCTCACGACAATATTTTCTTCAACGTTTCTAATAATCATTTTTTAATTTTAGAAGATCCTGCGGCGACTACAGAAATTGGAGATAGTCGCCAACTTGCCGTCTTCCCCAATCCAGCAAATGAGGAAATCTACCTGAATCTCCAAAATGGAACAGGCATCGACGAAATATTTTTGTTCAACGCTTTAGGACAACAATTGCATCACCAGCGCTTGACGAGTAACTTAGGCTTACAATCCATCAATACGCAAGCTTTCTCCGACGGTGTTTATCTCCTGCGCGTACAAGCAGGTAATAAATTTTACACCAAAAAAGTAGTGCTTAAGCATTAAATATTTGAATTAAAAGCGAGATCTAACATCCATTTAGTATAGTTTACAGACTTGCTAAATGGATTTTTTTAGTTTAGAAATTGTTGGAAAATTCTATTAATTAAAAACAACTCGCTAACTTAGGTCTAAGTTCTATCCTTTCATTTTTTTCATTGGTGTTATCGTAGTAGCGCCACCAAACAGATCCTCTCATTATGAAAAAAAAATTACTCTTATTTTTATGCTCTTTGCTAACGATACCGTCCTTGATTGCTCAAACAAATATTTTGTTGACCAATCCACTGGCAGAATCTATTTTGCTAGGAAATTACAACCCTGCTGATTACGTCCCCGACGTGGTCATTGATCAACCCGAGGCTATTATTACTGATTTGGTGAATGAGCTTTCTCCCGAAAACTTTAAAAACTGCTTGATAGAAATGTCCGTCTTTGACAATCGGAATACCGGCTCAGATACCACGAGTACCATTACTGGAATTGGTGCGGCAAGAATATGGGCACACCAAAAATTCAATACTTTCAACGCAGCTAACGGTGATCGTTTAATTGTCTCCTATTTACAATTTGACCAAGCCATTTGTAATATGAATCGGCACAAAAATATTCTGGCGGTGCTTCCCGGAGTTGGTCCACAGCACGAGGAAGTTATTTTGGTGGAAGCCCATTTCGATTCTCGGTGCAAAGATCTCTGCGACGGAGATTGCCAAGCCCACGGTATGGAAGATAATGGTAGTGGTTCGGCGCTCGTCCTAGAGTTGTCCCGAGTCATGAGTCAATACACTTTTAATCGAACGATTGTTTTTATGTTGACTATCGGAGAGGAACAAGGTCTATTTGGGGCAGCGGCTTTTGCCGAGTATTGTGAAACCAAAGGCGTGCAGATTCACGCTGTACTCAACAATGATATTGTCGGTGGTATTGCTTGTGGCGAAACGGCTTCTCCGCCGGGTTGTCCAGGATTAAACGATATTGACAGTATCAATGTGCGGCTATATTCTTTTTCGTCTTTCAATTCTCCACACAAAAGTTTAGCCCGTTTTATCAAATTAGAATACCAAGAAAACCTACGGGATCAACTTCCCGTAAAGCCCATCATCAACATTATGAGTGCGGAAGATCGTACTGGTCGTGGTGGGGATCATATTCCTTTTCGGCAAAAAGGATATCCTGCGGTACGATTCACTTCAGCCAACGAACACGGAGATGCGGGCGTTTCCGATCCAGAATACCACGATCGCCAACATACCGAAGATGATATTCTCGGAATAGATACCGACGGCGATCAAGTACTCGATAGCTTTTTCGTTGATTTTAATTATCTCTATCGCAATGCCTTACTAAATGGTAACGCGGCGGCAATGGCAGCGATAGGACCAATTCCACCGACTTTAGTTTCCGCAGAACCACTGGGTCCGGGACTAAAAATAGGCATTGACGACCCTAATGATTATGGGATTTACCGAGTGGGTTTACGTTCTGTTTCCAATGATTTTGATTCGGTTTATACCATTACTCAAACGGAAGCAACGATCACGGGCTTAAGCTTAGGTCAACCGTATTTCGTCTCAGTAGCAACCGTTGACGAGCAAGGCATTGAGAGTTTATTTTCTAATGAACTTGTTAGTTTTAGTTCCGTATCCACTGGTAAAAATATTGCTGATCGCAAAATAGAGCTTTTACAAAACCGACCTAATCCTTTTGATGATCAAACTTCGATTGGCGTTTGGGTAGCGCAGCCTTTTTCTTTTCAAACTGCCGAAATTCGTGTCAGTGATAGCAAAGGAGCGACCTTACACCGTGCAGCCATTACGCTCAACGAAGGGATGAATGAAATCTGGTACAATCACGATCATCATCGTCACCAAAATGGTATTTTGTACTACAGCCTTTACGTGGATGGAAAATTGTTTGAGACCAAGTCGATGATTTATGCGTACTAGTGCAGCTCAACAAACAAATCAATAAGTACTACATAGCGAGTCGGAAGTATTTCGGCTCGCTATTTAATTTGTTTCTGTTCCG
>CALFBG010000305.1 GCA_937951685.1 uncultured Saprospiraceae bacterium
TTGCCTAACTGGTATTTTACTTCGTCCCCTTTTTTAATATCATTAAAATCTCCTTCGATAACGTCGGTGTAGTGGAAGAATAAATTAGTTGGTTTTCTGGCGATAAAACCAAAACCATTTCTCATGTTGACGATTTTACCTTTATAGGTTTTTGCAGCTTTGCGTTTGACTGTTGGTGGCTTTGGTTGTTCAACAGTTTCGAAAAGATTATTGATGAAAGGATCGTTTTTGCGAACGCGATTGTCGATTACTTCGTGCATGGCAATGGGGTAACTAACTTCTTCCAACAATTCTTGCGAAGTACGCGTAATCATCGTCTTGCCCGATTCGGTGGTGTATTCAAAATCCCAACTTAAGATCATTACCCGAGTACCCAAGGAATTAAGTTTACGGATGAGAGAAACGTAGTCTCCGTCGGCAGCAATTAATACGACAACGTCAAACCGCTTATAAATTGAAAGTTCAAAAGCTTCGAGTGCCAACCAAACATCAATTCCTTTTTCTTCTAATTTCCCATTGCGTTTGCGAACGGGAAGGTAGTGCGTAATGACCCCTTCTGACATGAGGATGTCATCAAAGATGCGATCAGGATATAATTTATTGGTTTGTTTGGCTTCGAGTGCTCTTAGTCTGCCTCTAAAATAATGAGCATCGACTACTTGGCAAAGGTTCTTGTCAATCCCTTCTTCGCGAGCAATAGTTTGTCGGATAAAGCCGTGCAAACCAGCAACGCTCAACCTTGCTCGGCGTTCATGCTCGTAGTTATAATAGTTACTGACGTGTAGGAAATAATTTCCATCATAAAATACGCCAATTTTTAAAAGTTTATTTCCGGATACTGGATTCACATTCATATTCATAAGTTGATGACTGATCTCATTTTAGACGGAACTTGTTTTAAAAAAATGTGAACTAACTTTCTGATTAATCAGAAAATTAAGACTAGATTTTACGAACGAGTTTAACTACGAGTTTAAGTGAAAATGGTAGCCGTCGAATTAGATTTTAAAAGCGCAAACTTCTTTTTTATTTTAGTGTTGATGACCTCCTTCTCCGTGTACGTGTCCGTGCGCTAATTCTTCTGCGGTTGCCTCGCGGATCTCTCTTACGTCCACTTCAAAATTAAGCGTTACCCCCGCTAAAGGATGGTTTCCATCTACGATGACTTCGTCCTTTTCAATGCCAATGACCGTAACCAAAACTTGTCCTTTTTCGGTATTCGCTTGAAACTGCATTCCGGGTTTTACGTCAGGCATTCCAGCAAAACGCTCTTTTGGAATAGCTTGCATTAACTTATCATTTCGTTGTCCGTAAGCTTGTTCGGGCTCGATTTTTACGCTGATGTGTTCTCCTACAGGCTTTCCAGTGAGTGCCGCTTCCAAACCCGGAATCAATGCACCAATCCCGTGGATGTATTTCATAGGAGCACGATCTTTCGAGCTGTCAATAATATTACCATCATTATCGGTTAGGGTGTAGTCGATAGACACTACTTGATTTTTAGTGATAGACATTCTTGATAAAAGTATTAGTGGTAAAGCTAAACTAAAACGAGTGTTTTTTTGCTAGTAAGAACCTGACCATTTAAAAATACAAAACGTTCTTCAACCGTTTTGCCCCCTAAGATAATAATGGCTCGCGTTTAATCAATACATTGAAGTTCTCTTTGTTTAACTTCAAAAAGCGTAGGAAACGGACTCGTTTTATCTGCGGGTATACATTAAAAATAAACGCAATTTAAGTTAAATTCGGCGGTATGTCTAGCAAATAACTATTTTATTTAGTGGAGTGAAGTGCTTAGGCAAAATTGCCCTAAGAGTAGTGATGGCAGGATTTTGGTTATAGACTATGCATTTTTTACGATAATAATCCGATCATCGAGTAAGGAAAAATGGAATAGAATCAAAAAACGCAGTGAACCAATCAGTATTTATTGCGGTAAGTTACGCATTAATCAAGCTGGGAAGAATCACCCTGTCGAAAAGAAACTTACTTGATGAAGTTGTATCTTAGTGCTCGATTTAAAAACTGAATTAAATCTATTTGTCTAAAAAATACCCATTGCTAATGCCAAGCATTTCTAATCGCGCGACGCACGCTTACGCTTCTCCCATTCGAAAATTAAGTCCGTTTGCCAACCGAGCAAAAGCGGCTGGTAAGCAAGTATTTCATTTGAATATTGGTCAACCCGACTTGCTCACTCCACGTAGCGCGATTACTCGGGTGCAGACTTCTAATTTAGACGTAATAGCCTACGCGCCGGCAGAAGGTATTCCTTCTTACCGCAGGCGTTTGGTCAGCTATTATCAAAGTCACAATATTGAACTAACGGTTGATCAAATACTCGTTACGATTGGTGCTTCGGAAGCGATTTTTTTTAGTCTGTTGAGTTGCTTGAATCCTGGAGAGGAGCTGATCGTTCCAGAACCATTTTATGCAATTTATAATGGTTTTGCACAGATCGCAGGCGTAAAAATTGTTCCCATTACCTGCTCGCTCGATGCAAGTTTTGCCTTACCCGAAATTGCTGATTTTGAAAAATGTATGAGTCCGTGTACCAAAGCCGTACTTATCTGTAATCCAAATAATCCGACGGGCTGTGTGTATCCTCCGGCTAAACTTGCCGACTTAGCTGCCTTCGTCAAAAAGCACAATCTTTTTCTTTTTGTCGACGAAGTTTACCGAGAATTTTGTTACGACGATCAAGTCTTTTTCTCCGCGTTGAACTTGCCTGGACTGGAAGAACACGTAGTTGTTTTCGATTCTGTTTCAAAACGCTTTAGTCTTTGTGGTGCTCGAGTTGGCGCGGCGGTTAGTCGCAACGCGGCGGTTTTAGCTAGTATCGTTCGTTTTGCTCGTTTACGCTTGAGTGCGCCAAGTCTGGGACAAATGCTGGCAGAAGCTGCGCTGGAAGAACCTGCGGATTATCTGATTGCCACCAAAGCGGCTTACCGAGAACGAAGAGATCTCGTCTTTGATCGATTGTCTAAAATGCCGGGGGTAAAAACTTATTTACCGAAAGGCGCTTTCTACTGTTTTGCAGCTTTACCGCTTGCCGATGCCGATCATTTTTGTCAGTGGTTGTTAGAAGAATTTAGCTGGGAAGGAAAAACGGTAATGTTGGCACCGGGCAATGGATTTTATGCAAGTCCTCATTTAGGGAAATCAGAAGTACGTATTGCTTTCGTACTCAATTTGGAGGATTTGAATTTGGCAATGGATTGTCTAGAAAATGCCTTACGCGTTTATTCGGAGAAGTAATACCTTATAGTAGTCAAGAAGCTCGTTGATTAAATGGTCTTAAGCATTGGATTTGGATGGGTTATGCCGTATTGTAACCATAAGTTATCGTCCACTAAAAACGATTTTTCGTATTGCATACCTATTTTTTCTAAGACTCGATAAGAAGCTGGATTCGCTGGTTGTGCTCTACCAACAATTTTGGGAAGTAGTAATTGATCAAATCCATATGCTACACAGGCTTTCGCTGCTTCGGTCGCGTAAGCTTTTCCCCAGTGTTCACGGAGCAAGCGATAACCGAGGTCCACTTCCTTTGTCGCTGGCGTATATTTTAACCCACAAAAACCAAGATAAGTCTGATCCGTTTTGCGCAATAAAGTCCAGCGACCAAAACCGTATTGTTCATAATGATCATACTGTGCAATGAATTGCTCGGCGGCGGCGAGCGACGCAAAAGCTTGGTCGCCCGTGTAGCGCAAGACGGCGGGATCATTATTCATTCGATAAAAACCTGCTGCATCCACAGCATGAAAAGGACGCAATAATAAACGAGGTGTTTCAAATAGAATTTGCAAAAGTGGTTTTTTAAATTTTAAACAAGTGCTCATAACTTCGTAGTAAAAATAAGCTCCTTCATCGCAAAAATAAGAAATTCCAATCAAATGAACTTACCTTAAATTTGCGGAGGAATTGATCTTCCAGTATTTAAAAAGTTAAGTTTATTTTTCATGAGAAAAATTTTGCATTTCTTACTTAAGTTCCTAGTGCTAATGATTTTGCCATTTATCTTTTTGATTCGCGGCGCAATTTTTTTGCACGAAGCATATCAAACGGCACCTTCGCTGGCGATTCTTGGTGGCGCGGTGGCGACCATGGTATTACTCATCGTTTACTTTAGTTATTTTTATGGAACCCTTACGGGGAAAATTGGTAGTTTGAGTAGTTTTAAATGGCGCGCCGCCTTAGCCTTACTGGTTGTTGTGGCGTATTGTGGGAATGGCTTGCTTTTCTTGTCGGACGTTCACGCAAAGACAAATGCGGTAAAAAAAGAATTCACCAGTCTGCATCCCATTTTGCGGTTGAGTATCAGTACGATTCTCTTGATCGATAAAGATTTTATGCTGACGGATGCGAGCAGATTGCCCGAAGATTACAAAAAAATGGGCTTAAAAAGTAAAAAACATTCTTTACATTATCGACAGAAAAACGGCTATGTTCACGCTTTTGACGTTAGAACAAAAGGAAAATCTGAACTCAGGAATTTTCTACTCACTTGGTACTTTAAACTCATGGGGATGAATACGCTTCGCCATACCGGAACGGGTGATCATTTACATATTTCTCTTAAAAGTTTTGATCGACCTACCGCGATTTAGTTGCTATCTTTTACTAAATATTTGAGTATGCTGAAGTTCAGGATACAAATTATCCTTCATAAATATTCTTCCTCGTTGCCTAGGCTTATTTTTTTAAGCAGTCGTTTCCTCCTAAAGCTTCCCTAACTATTATTACCCAGAATTGAATAGGATCGATTCTGCCATTCTATCTTATCAACATTCAGGATAAATCCATGTTTAGCCTTGTCCTTGGCTAAAAATAAACCTTTAAAAATAGAGACTCAGCTAGTATACGCTGTATCTAACTTCTTTCACTATTTTGTTTTTTTTCAAAAAAAATAAAATAATTGTCCCCTTTGTCTTTTACAAAATCTTCTATGATCAGATATATGTTTTTAATGATATTATAATCATTGGTTGCTAGATATGCTAGATCTAAAATTATAATTAAATGATATTGATGTTAGCGTATTTTTAGCGACCAGATTAGTAAAATGCTTGCTCTGGTTTGGCGATTGTGATTCGTCGGTTTATCTTTTTTATAGAAACTATTTGATGAAAATGGTTCACGTTTTTTTATTTCAAACAATATGTTTGTTGTAAAAAGAAATAAGGAATAGTCTATGCCCATGTGCTGTTGTCCGTAAGGTTTTAAGGATTGGTTATCATGAAATTTAGAATTGTATATATACGACCTTTTACTAATACTGATTGCGATGGAAGAAAATCAAAATGAGATAATTTGTAAGAGATAAATTTTGCTATTGCTATTATTTAACAATTTTTATAGAGAAAGTTTCTCAAACGGTTGAGCTACCGATTAGCTTTAAATTAAACTAAGACAAAAAATTATGGAAAAATTTAGAAATTCTGGAATTATGCGATTGGTCTGCTTGTTGATGGCAGTTTGTATCTTTGGTATCAGTTGTGATCCTAATGGAAGTTTGGCAAATGATTACCGAATGGATAAGGAAATTGATGAACAGGTAAAAAGAATGGAGACCAAATACTCGAAAGATGAATGTACGAAAGCAAGAAAAATGCTTACTAAAGCTAAAGCTTATTTACTCGCCAATAATGCGAATGGTCTGGTAAGTCGGGAAGGATTACTAAATTATATGATAGACAAGTCAATTGAAGATGGTACACTTCCTCAAATTTCTGCAGGAGAGCGAAAAGAAGTAGTAGAACGATTTGTGAAAGATGCTTATTTCTTGAATGATGAATCTCTAGATCCAGTTTACGAAAAAATGCGATTGGAAGATCGAATTACAATGCAAGAGCGAGATTTCTTGGTTAGTTTTGAAGATCAATTGGTTGCAGCACTTAACGAAGCGGAAGTAGTAGAGATCTTTAACGCAGTCAGAAATCAATTACCATCAACTACTAGCCTTACCTCAGAATTCAAAAATGCATTGAACCTTGGAATGGATCAGGCAGAATTAGCTATGTGCGCTGCTGGAAGAGACGGTAGAGCAGAAGTAGATAAAAGTACTAACGATCGATGTCAGATTGAAGTATGTATTACAGAATACAAATGGGTCTTTGCCATCATTAATGTCGTCATTGCAGTTGTTTCTATTGTTCTAGCAATTTTTACATTTGGATTTTCTTTATTATTGACCGTTGTAACGTTTGCAGCTTGGGTTCTTGTGCCAGTAATCACTTGTCTTTTTGTTGACTGTCCTGAACCTGATTGCCCAGATGGACAATCCTTTACCTGCTTATCTGGTTTTACTTTAAACTCCGATAACCTTTGTTTTGCAGCAGGATTCTCGTTCGTAGGAGATGGAATATTCTCGGATCCAACTAGCGGTACAGATTGCCCTCCAGGTACTTTCTATACGGGAGCTATGTTGGGTTGTGCACATGGTACGATTGGTAGTCAAGCAGGTGGAATTTTTGGTGACTTAGTAGATGGAGAGGATTACTGGGCAGATGGAGATGGTGCTTATCACCGACCGGTATGTAATTAACTAATATACTTTTTTAATGAGAAGAACTCGGGTAGTCTATACCTGAGTTCTTTTTTTATTAAAGTATTTAAACTGCTTCGCATTATGACTAAAATTATGAATAAATTTCAATGGGTAATAGTAGTTGCTCTCACTTTATTCAGCGCCAAGATATATTGCCAAGCATCTAATGTAGAACTGAATGTGTTAACGGTTGGAGTAGGTTTTTCAAACATTAAAGGACATAGTGTCCTAAAAAAACGATATGAAAAAATAAATACATTTTCTTTAGGTTTTTCTGTGCAATATAATTTCTCCTCTCGAATCGCCGTCGAAACGGGGATTTTTTTAGATCAGCGAGGAGGTGACTTTGTGGCTATTGAAAGAGAAATCAAACAAAACCCTATTCGTTTGGGAGATACAATTAATCGGTTGTATCAAAATAGATTTTTATATTTTAATATACCTGTAGTTTTTAAATTTAATATTTACAGAAAAAAAACATTCTCACTCTATGGAAACATCGGAGGGTATTATGCATATTTGATCAAACAACTTTGGAAGGAAGAACGCTTTGATATTTTTACCACAATAGAATTTCAAACTAGGCAGTTCGATCATCGCTCAACTGACTTTGGTTGTTTACTCGGCATAGAAGCAGTGATACCCTGCTCTAAGATCATAAGCTTTAAATTGCTTGTAAATTATTCTAGAGGTATCCGTAACTTTATAGCAAAAGAAGAATCAGTGAAAGCCTACCATGAAAAAATTGCTATAAATATTGGTCTTAGCTTTAAACTACAAAGATCATTGTGATCCTCAAAAAAAACTTGTACAGTCGAATTCTAGTGGTCAGAATACTTACTAATAATAGAAAATAAAGCAATGCCCGTAGCGCAAGCAACGTTCATAGAAGTATTCACGCCGTACATCGGAATGTGAATCGTATGATCTACAATGCGGAGCATTTCCTCGGAAACGCCATACTTTTCTGAGCCCGCGATGAGTAAAGTCTTCTTTTTTATCGGGAAGTCAGTATAAGGAATACTTTGGCTTGTACGATCCAAGGCTACGAGTTGATACTCTTTTTGTAAGGCTTGCACCGCTTCAATATTGACCAACGTTTCGTGTGGAATATATTGTAAAGTAGATCGAGCGATACGGTTCAGTTTTTTTTCGTTGAGTTCAAAAGCCGCAGGGTAGAAGTATATTTTTTCAATACGCGCCGCATCACCCAAGCGAAAAAGCATCCCAATGTTTTGTAAATCGTGAATCCCGTCTAGTAATAAACTCACAGGGTGGCGATGCGCTTCGATGAAGGCTAGGTATTGCTTAAAATCTTTTCGCTCGTCAGCAAATTCAAGTTGGCGGTTAGGCTCCATTAATCAATGATTTGGTGTTGAATGTTTTTTGCCTGTGCAAAGCGCTGCAGCAGTTCACTCGTTAATTCAATTAACTCCTCAAAATCATTCTTCTTACCAAAGTGGAAGAAAATCATTAAGAAGTTTTGGGTATCGCTTTTTACCATGGTTCGCTCGGAATCACTCGTTGGATTTCCAAAGGCACCAAGTTCATCTCGACAAACGGGTAAGTTTTCAATATTGAGCGTACCTCGACCAATTGCCGCGTAGTCTTCCGCTTTTTGACCGTGCCCTAAGCAAATACTACCTTGGATCTGATCCGCGTCGTAGCCTCCAATAGAATAACCCGTTTTGATGGAAATCAAATTGAGAATATCGACAACGTTACAAACTTTATAAAGTCCTTTTCCATTGAGCACTCGCCGAAGCAGTGCTTCCGCCGAAAGGCGATACCGACTCGGTTCCTTCCCCAGTGCCTTATAACCCAATCGCGCACTTTGAATATTAGGGCGTTTGGCCAACGCTTCTTGTTGATATTGAGCACGTAGTTTTTCACAGGTTTGGTCGATGGTTTGCCAAAGTACTGGATGTTCTTTTACAACTTCCACTTCCGCTTGGAGGCATAGTAAACTTAAATCAGGACAAATGGCTTTGACCTTGGGGTCGATCTGAATGGTTGGCATCATAGGTATTCGAGTAGTTTAAAATAAAGATATCGCTTAGCTTCGGTTCGGCTCGTGCCACGAAGTTAAAAACCAAAGCTAAAAAATGCGATTTTTTTACAAAAATCTTCTGTTGGAAGAATTGCTCACGCGTCAATGAGGGATTAAACGCTATAATTAGGTCTTCACTTTGTCGGAGTACTTATTGCAACAAATGAATATAATTGCGATATTACGCTTTTTGGAACTTGACACATAGCCGTTGGCTAAAAATTATCTTCGTTGTTGAATATAGTTTTTAACAATCTCATCTTGCTCATGGATGAAGCTATCAAAGGAAAAGGTTCCCAAAAAGCATCGCACTGCGGTGAAGTAATCTTGTGGTTTATTACAAATAAAGAAAGATCACAAGCCTAAATTTTTGAACATCTTAAAACATAAATAATGGCTGATCATCAACCAACTCAAAATCAAATTAGTATTGATTTATCCGAAGAAATAGCAGAAGGGATTTATGCTAATTTGGCAATTATTTCTCATTCGCAATCTGAATTTGTCGTAGACTTCATTCGGATGATGCCCAATGTACCGAAGGCAAAAGTAAAATCTCGGATCGTACTAACGCCAATGCACGCCAAACGCTTGATGCGCGCATTAGCAGACAATATTAAAAAATATGAAAATCAATTTGGTGTTATTAATGATTCCGGTCAGCCACCAATGCCACCGATGAACTTCAATACGCCCAAGGCGCAAGCTTAAGCGGCTGTTGCTTGAGACTCAGGCTGCTTAACGCAAAACTTAACTCATCGTGCTGTTTGGATTTGACAATTGACTAGTCGGATGGTTCCAGTTGCTGATAAAAGCGATTAGGGAATGAAGACGAAATCACGCTGGCAAACCCAAACAGCATTTTGATAAGCAAAATTAATGTTGTCTTAGTGCTTAGTTTCCATTCTATTCAAAAGTAAAGTCTTTGAAATCCCAAATAAGACTGATCGCTTTTCGTCTACCCATCATTATCGACTTTTAACACGCCCGAAGAAATAACAATTTGACAATATCCATGATTGTTGCCGGATATCCGTGTAAGTAGGATTGCTCAATTCCTTTTTTACCCGTCACAAATGCTATTTAGCGACCACTTTTTTCTTTTACCTACTAGAAGTGACATTATAAGAAAAAAAAAATCTTTGAATAACTATTTTTTCTATTGTTTAAAGATTTGAGGAATAATAGATTACCAATTAGTATATTTTTTTTTTAAGATTATTTGCGGTCATCCCTTCGGAAAGCTTCTTTTAAGCTTCGGATTTTCGTATCTTTGTGATGGAACAAGCTGAAAACCAGTATTTTACTAAAGCTGGTTCATCCAGTTCCCTTGGCAAAAACTACCGCTCATACGCAGATAAAGCTTTGCTAAGTCCCTCAAACCTCCGATTAATAAGTAAAGTAATCGCTAATTTTTCAAAGGAAAGTTAATGATTCGCTTTTATTTTGAGTCAACTCTAGAACATTAATACCTCATAATTACCCCGATTCTAGGATTGAGCGTAGACTTTTACCCTAAGGTGTTTAACATAAAGTCTAGTAAGTGCTTAAAGATAGCCTGAAGGTGTTATTCCCGTAGGAATCAGTTGTTAACGTGAAAGTAGCCGTGGAATAAAACTTCTCGAGAGGGTGAAAAGCTCCTACAGCCGTATAAACTAAGATTTTCCCCCATACACAGCAAAAACGCAATATATTTTATTTGTACTTACTTATCAACAGCTTTGATTGATCAATCGTTAAGTTGCAATGAAAAATATTGGTTGAAAGCATATTTGTGACAAAAATTATTGATTTATATAATCAATAGTAAGTTGATCATAAGGAAATAAATAGCTTGTTTGAACTTAATAAGTAGTATTAAACATATTATTGTGTTTTTTATGTGAAAAAAAGCTTAAAGTTGCTAACAGATTACAGTCACATTTGATAAAAAAAAATACATGCTCCTGCGAAGTGATCTTGATGTGATTATACATAGTTTAATATTAGTATATGTTGATTTTGAGTGTGTTATGTGACCAGTATGCAAGAATTTGAGTCTTAAAAACTAAAGACAGTGGCTTGATTTTTGCAGTTTTTACAGTTTGGGAACTATCACGAAAGTGAAAATATAAAAGTCAAGTTTCATTTTAATGAAAACGTGACATAGTAGACACTAAAAGGTGTGCTGAGACTAAGTTTCTAATTTATTCACTACTAAATTGAGTGATGAATTTTAAATCGGTCGCTTTAGCATACTGAAAATTGAATAAATACTCAAAGTCTGCAAAAGACTTGGAAGTCAGAACAAAGTACTTTTCGTTAACATCAGCTTCATTGCCGTTAACCGGAAATGCCTGAGTGCTGGCTTTAGCTGTTTTGTAGAAAAATTAATAAGTATTATTCAAATTTATTGTCAGACAACGAAAACGATAAATTACATTTTACAACCAACCTGATTTAATTATGGGACGAATTAGACAATTTGTTAATTCTATTAACCTAAACTTCACCCTTCTCGGATTCATAGAGAAGATTTCCTTCGAAACAACGCTGGGCTATATAGCCAAAAAACCAAAATCGCTTCGAACGGCTATGGTTTTTATCAGTAGCTTCTGCTTACTGCTGGCTTTGAGTTTGCCAGCCCAAGCTCAGTTAAATAGTAGTACTGCTGTTGTCGCAATGGATTACGGATATTTGACCAATGGACTTACCATTCCATCTGCCAAAATAGCCAATGCTGACTTTAGTTGCGATAATGTTACTAACGGAGGTCACATCACCGGTGATGAATCTAACTGTGGTGCGTATAACCCTTCGCATATTGGTAGCACTTCGCTCCCTTCTGGCGGATCAGGTACGATCGAATATATTTGGCTTAGGAGTACAGCAACGAATCCACCAGCCGCTGGGGATGCTTCTTGGCAAACAATTTCTGGTGCGAATAGTCATACTTACGATCCCGGTACGATTACTCAAACGACGCACTACATTAGATGCTCTCGCAGACATGGTTGTACTGAATACGATGGAGAATCTAATGTAATTACCAAAACGGTTACCACTTGTGGTGGTGGCGGTCCTATCAATCTTTCTTTCGATTGTGGAGAAGATAAAACAGTGGATGTCTATGGAAAAGGTTTATTGAATGGAATTAGTCAAGTCAGTATTCCAAATCCTGCGAACATAGAACGAATCGTTGTCGAAACAATTATCAAACCTAGCGTAAGTGGTTGTGGCTCAACGCCAAATAGCGTTACCCTAACGGCTGGTGCTAGTTCTCAAAATGTAAGTGGTTCCGTTCTTTATAGAAATGGTAACCCAACAGGAAATAGAGTATACCGTACAGAATTTATCGGTTCATATAGTAACGTGAGTGTTTCTAATACAAATGGTTGTAATCCGGTTTCACTAATTGTTTATGCCGTAAGAAATCAAGCCAACGGAACGGCTTCCATCGTTACCGCTGATTTCGATATTTACCGAACTACCGAAACCATCAATGTACCCATCGGTACGTCTACTGCTGCTAGAAATATTACGCTAAGAATTCCAGTATCCGAACTAACAGATGATTCCCGAATCATCCAAATTGGAGCAGTCGCAGGATCAGCTTCCAATTCCATTACGGAAAATACTTACGATCCTGCCTTGGGATATTCGCTACGAATTATCGAATTACCAATTAATAACGTCCCCGGAAATGTTAGTTCAATTACCTTAACCATTACTTCTCCAGATAGTAATGGTGATTCTTTTATGGTTGGGGCAGTTTCTGTTTCTAATGATCAATGTACGAGTTGTGATAATATAACGAATGGTGGAACCATCGGTACGGATGAACAAAGTTGTGAGCCTTACGATCCTGCAAACATCGTTAATGTCAATGCCCCTAGCGGAGGAACAGGTGCCATTCAGTACCGCTGGCAACGATCTACCAGCTCTCAATCTGGTCCTTGGACAAATATCAATGGTGCAAACAATGCATCTTATAATCCTGGTTATTTGAATCAAACGACTTGGTTTAGAAGATTAGCGCGAAGAGATAATGGTTGTACCGAATTTACCGGAATTTCTAACGTAGTGGTCAAAGTAGTTGATCCATCTTGTAGTTGTGAAATTTTCTGTCCAGGTAACCTTACCTTAGATTGCGACGACTCCACACATCCCGATAATACGGGCTATGCAATCGTACTCTGCGGAGATGGTAGCAATAATCAATGTGAACGTGCCGCAGGAAACTACACCCTTTCTAACGAAAATTTCAATGATAATAATACGAGCTACTCGCTCGATCAAGGATGGAATATTGGTAGTGGTTGTAATCCAAACTGTGGCGATGGTAGTACCGTCAATGCTTATATTGATTTTACACAATTTAACTATGCTTATAATCGTAGCATTACCTCGCCTTCTATTGATGCTTGTTGTATCGACGAAGTAGAAATAGACTATTGTCTACGACAAGATTTATTTACCAACGGTCCTGCACCGGTGCAATACCTCTACGTAGAGGTTAGTATTAATGGCGGTGCTTGGAATGCTTTTAAATCTTATACAACCGTTAATGGACAAACTTTAGACTACTTAGAAACTAATATCACGGTACCCGGTGCCGCAAATAATAATTTCCGAGTTCGCTTTCGAGTACAAGGACCTGGAGGTGATTTTAGCCTCGGAGGTTGGGGCTTAGATAACGTTCGTTTATCTGGTTCTTCTTCTGGTTGCGATACGGATGCACCAAATAATTATACGATTACTTATAGCGACAATACTACGAATGGTAGTTGCGCCGCAAATAAAACAATCACACGTACTTGGAGAGCAGAACGATTCTCTGGAGAAATCCTTACTTGTACACAACAAATCCAAGTAGTAGACGATGTTGCTCCAGATGTTGTGAGTGGACCAGCCGATCTAACGGTAGAGTGTAACGCCATTCCTGGAGTTACTGCTCCGACTTTCTCTGATGCTTGTGATAATAGTGTAGCAGTAAGTTTCCAAGAAGATATTGTTAACGGTAGCTGTACAGATAATTATATCATTCGCAGAACTTGGACGGCGACGGACGATTGCAATAATCAACGGGTTTATCAACAAGAAATTACAGTAGAAGATACGACTAATCCTAGCATTAATGATCCTGCTGATCTTAATATTTCTTGCGAAAATCCAACGCCTAATGTTGTTATCCCAAGTGCTACGGATAATTGTGATAATAATGTCAATGTCGTTTTGGATAGCGAGACTAGTACGCAAGTCAATAATGGCTCTTGTCAAGAATATACTTATACGATTACACGTGTTTTTAGAGCAACAGATAATTGTGGAAATGTTGACTTGGCTACGCAGCTCATCAACGTAACGGATCAAACAGATCCGATCATTACTTCACCGGCTTCTACGGAAGTAGTAGAGTGTAACGGAAGTGGTAACATCGATCAACTTAACGCATGGTTAGCAGCTAATGGAAATGCTACCGCTGCGGATAATTGTTCTGCGATTAGCTGGACAAATAATTTTAATGCACTTAGTGATTTATGTGGCGCAACGGGTACTGTAAACGTAGTATTTACTGCTGCTGATGCTTGTGGCAATACTGCGAGTACTACGGGTACATTTACGATTCAAGATCAAACACCACCTGTAGCAATTTGTCAAGATATTACGGTGCAACTTGATGCAAATGGTGTAGCGGTAATTACACCGCAAGATGTTGATAATGGTAGTTCGGATCTTTGTGGTAACATCGCTAATCGTAGCTTAGATATCACGAACTTCGATCGAACGGATTTAGGGGCGAATGTTGTTACCCTTACGGTTACTGACGCTTGTGGGAATCCTGCGAATTGTACGGCAACGGTAACGGTAGAGGAATTCGATTTAGCCTTAAGAAAAACCTTAGCTTCCGGCGAAGATGATCGCGTCTACACCGGCGAAGATATCACCTTTACCATCGAAATTTTCAACCAAGGAACTTTAGCAGCATCTAATGTTGAAATCACCGACTATATTCCTGCCGGTTTGGCTTTAAATGATAGCAACTGGTCTGGTGCGGGTAATACTGCGAGTAGAACAATTGCAGGGCCCATCGCTCCTGGAGCAAGTACCACAGTTGATATTACCTTTACGGTAAATCAGTCTACGGATGGTGCAATCATCAACCGTGCAGAAATAAAATCTGCAGATGCACCAGCAGGGTTCAATGCTATAGACGTCGATTCAAAACCGGATATGAATCCAACTAACGACGTTGAATTTAATAATGAAATTAATAATATCGCAGGCGACGAAGATGATGCAGATTTAGAACAAATCGGTGTTAAAGTCTTTGACCTAGCGTTACGCAAAACTTTGGCAGATGGTGCAGATGAACGGGTTTATCCCGGTGAGTTCATCAGCTTCAAAATTGAAGTACTCAACCAAGGAACCGCGATCGCACAAAATATTGAAATCTCAGAGTACATTCCAGCAGGATTAGTACTCGAAGATGAAAATTGGACGGCGGGTTCTAATAATACAGCGACCAGAATAATTCCTGGTCCCATTTTTCCCGGACAAACTTCAGAGACTTTCGTCTTAATGCGGGTTACGCAAGCGTTCCAAGGAGAAATTTTAAATCGCGCAGAAATCAGTCGCGCAGAAGATGAACTTGGGGACACTCCTCAAGATATTGATTCTAATTCCGACCAAAATCCAACCAACGATGTTGAAGTCAACGATGAAATCAACAATGGTGGTAACGATGAAGATGATGCGGATGTAGAACCGATCAAAGTTGAAATTTTTGATATTGCTTTACGCAAAACCTTAAACGATGGGGAAGATGAACGCGTTTATCCTGGAGAAGATATTACCTTCAAAATTGAGGTAATCAATCAAGGAACAGTAACCGCTCAGAATATAGATGTAATTGATTATATCCCCGCCGGCTTAATTTTAAATGATCCCAATTGGTCTCCTGCACCGGGTAATGTATCAACGCGAAGAATGATTCCTGGACCGATTGCTCCGGGCGAAAGTGTTTTCGTCACAATTACTTTCACGGTTACACAAACCACGCAAGGTCAAATTATCAACATTGCAGAGATAGAAAGTGCTGAAGATGAATTTAATGACAAACCTGTTGATATTGATTCTACCCCAAACATGGGCCCTACGAATGATTCCGGTGGAGTAGTTAATTCTCCTGATGATAATAATGTAGATGGTAACGGAAAAGCGGGCGAAGACGAAGATGACGCGGATCCAGAAGATATC
>CALFBG010000306.1 GCA_937951685.1 uncultured Saprospiraceae bacterium
AATGCCATAGGTTTTCGACAACGAAGAGACACTAATCACCGACTCACTTAAGGACGCGGCGATGGGCAACATTGCCCCAAAGCTCATTTCTCGGTAGGTTTCATCTAAAAGCAGGTAACAGCCCTTTGCTTCCACCAAAGCTACTAAAGCTTCCAACTCCTCCGGTTGGATCATAACCCCCGTTGGATTGTGTGGATAGGTCAAACTCACATATTTCGTTGCTGGTCGAATCAAATTAGACAATTGCTCCAAATCCAAACGGTATTGATCTTCAAACTTCAATTCCAAGAAACTAACGTCACAACCATTCGCTCGTGGCGTTTCGATGTTGGTCGCGTAATTTGGATGCGCCACCACCATATGATCTCCCGGTGAAAGTAAAGCGGTCGCAATCATATACAAAGCCGTAGAAGCCCCCGCAGTCAATAAAACATCCTCCGCACTCAACCCCGGTGCACCGCCCGCAATCAATTCCCGAAAAGGAAGATGTCCTACGTGATCACTATACGCTAAGGTTAAATCACTCAATTGAGGAATAATATCTTTCAACTGCCGGTCCGTTACCGAACTTTCCGTCAAATTGTAGCGAATCTTGTCGTAGCCAAATTGCTCTGGCGATTCTGCCTCAATGGGCATTCTTACGTATTTCATACCTAGTTAGTTAAATAAAATAAAACCGATTAATATACGGTAAGCAAAGGCTAAGTACAGTTCTCGCGCCTTGATCCTGTACAAAATATAACACGATTTAATGGTAATATAATTTTGTTAAGTTTAAAATATTTTCTTCGTCTTCAGTCGAATCGAATTTCCAATAACTACGACGTCAGAAAAAGCCATAAACAAAGCACCCCACATTGGATTTAAATAGCCTAGTGCTGCAATCGGAATCGCCACAACGTTGTAAGCAAAAGCCCAGAATAGGTTTTGTTTGATGGTTTCCAAGGTTTTTTTACTAATCGCTACGGCCGTTTTCAAATAGCTCAAGTCGCCGTTCAACAATACAATCTGTGCCGACTGAATGGCAATTTGAGAAGCCGTACTCAAAGAAACACCAATGCTTGCACTCGACAAAGCTAAAGCGTCATTAATCCCATCACCAACCATTGCCGTGGAAGCACTCGCACTCCAAGCTTTGATTTTAGCTAATTTCTCGGTAGGCAATTGAGCACTTTCATATTTTTCAATGCCTAATTTTTGAGCTGTTGCAGCTACTTTCTCCGCGCGATCTCCACTTAGTATAATCGGTTCAATGCCTTGCGCTTTTAAATAGTTAATCGTATCTAAAGCGTTTGGTTTCAATTCATCCTGTAGGTTTATTCCAGCTAAAAGTTCTCCATTTTTACAAAAATATAAATCAAATTTAGTGGCAGGTGCAGTTTTTAAAATTCGGACAGAACCCAATTCAAAAATATTGGTCTCCGCATCGGTAGCTTTCATCCCTACCCCTTTGCGTTCCTCAATCGCTAACAAAGGATAAGCATTTTGTTGCGCCAAGCCTTGTGCTTCAAAATACTTGACAATCGATTCTGCAATGGGATGAGAAGAATGTTGCTCTAGGCTATAAATAATTTGATTGACTTGATCTTGATCCTCCGTGAAGTACTCAAAATCTTGTACTTGAAAAGCCCCCGTCGTTAAGGTGCCCGTTTTATCAAAAACCATTCGCTCAATTCCCGCGAAAACTTCTAAGGTTTGTGCTCCTTTGATTAAAATCCCGTTTTTAGCCACTCGACCAACGCCAACCATCACTGCCGTTGGTGTCGCTAGTCCCATTGCACAGGGACAAGAAATCACAAGTACGGCGATACTGTTCATTAGTGCTTGGTAAAAAACCACGTCAAAAACGAAGTGAGAGATCAGTAAGGTCAGCAAAGCGATTAGCAATACCACGGGAACAAAAATCGCACTAATCCGATCGGCCAAACGTTGAATATCTGGTTGATCTTGTTGCGCTGATTTTACGAGTTCAATCATTTGACCAAGCACCGCATCTCTTCCCGCAGCCGTTACTTGCACCTGTAGATTACCCGTTTGTACGATTGCTCCTCCTACGACTTGATCGCCTTTCCCTTTTTCTACCGCGAGCGCTTCTCCCGTCAGCATAGATTCGTCAACTTCCGCAAAACCGTTCAAGACCTTAGCATCCGCAGGAATTTTATCCCCTTCGTTTAATTGCAAGCGATCACCAACTCTGATTTGATCTTGGGTTACCCAAATAATTTCTCCCAACTGACCAATTTTTTTGGCCTTGGTATTTTGTAAGGCTAGTAATTCCTTAATTGCAGAAGTTGTTTGCTCAATAGATCGGTGCTCAATGTAATTCCCCAGTAATACGAGCGTAATAATCATCGCACTGGTTTCGTAAAAAATATAGACCGCTACGCCTTGCCAAGTACCAATCAAACTGTAAACAAAAGCTGCCGTACTCCCTATAAAAATTAACACATCCATATTCGGTACGCCCGAAACTAAAGAATGGTAAGCACTCTTCCCAAAGTGGAAACAACCAATCAAGAAAACAGGCAAACAAAAAGCCAGCTGCACCCAAGGATTATCTAAAAAAGATAAACCCGAAATGTTAAACATATGAAACAGGTGTTGTACAAAAAGTGGCAAAGTAAAAAATGTACTGACGCCTAGCTTACGCGACAAGGTCCACCAAGCCTCCGGAAGATTTTCTGCTACCACCGAAAAACCCAGTTGTTGAATGCCCTTTTTTACCGTTTCCATTTTTACCGCTGGATTTGCTTCGTAGCGAACCTCTTTGGTGGCAAAATTGACATAGACCTCTTCTAGCCCTTGCTTTTTTAAATATTTATTCAGACTCATTGCACAATTGTTGCAAGTCATCCCTTCTACTTCCAGTTCTACTATTTTATTTTTCATCTATTTTGAATTAAAACCATCATTCTTATCCCTGAAGTTGTTTAATAGCGTCCTGATTCAACTTCCGAGTACCTAAGGTTATTTTAAAATAAACTTAGAAATTTATACGGCTATGAAACATAATCTTTATTGTATATTTGTCTCTTGATTAAATTTCAAGACAAAGTTAGAACAGTATCTTATACAAATCTGTTATAACTACCAAGACAAATGAAATCACTGATTAGCTTGAATTATCTTTTGCACAGCCTCTTCGTTGCTCAAATTCTTACTTAGCAAAGGCTAAGTGTGGTTTTCGCGCCTCGATTCTATACAAAATATAACACAATTTAAGGGTAAAAAAATTTTGTCTTGTTACTTAATTTCAAATAGTTTTACATAATTTTTAATTTACAACAAAATCATCGCTATTATGAGAGCAATCTTGCTTTTTACTTTATTTACAGCACTTACTTTCAACGCTTGTACGAATCCAAGTACAACATCTGATAAGTCTACCGAAAATGCAGAAAAAGCTGCCGAAAAGAAAGTAGAACCTACAAAAAAATATACGCTTACGCCTTTTAGTTCCTCTACGGCTTACCCCGATGCAACCATCGAGTCAATGAGCTACCAAAAAGGGAAATTTGACTTTAAGGTTTCTGGAAAAGCATACAAATTGGGGGCACAAACACCCGACGCAGCGCAAAAAAGATGTGCGAACTCCGACAAAGGACAACACATTCACTTGATTGTTGACGATGCTCCTTACGCCGCTAAATATACGGCTAGTTTTGAGCATGATGTCGCCGACGGAGAACATCACCTTTTGGCATTTTTATCTAGATCTTACCACGAAAGTATCAAAACAAAAGCTGCTTCTAAAGTGGAGAAAGTAATGGTAAAAAATAAGACGATTACGAGTTCTACTCCAATTGAAGATCCAATGTTGTTTTACAGCCGACCAAAAGGAACGTACACCGGGGCTGCAAACACCGAAAGAGTCATGCTAGATTTCTTTTTAGCTAACCTTGAGCTTGGTGAAGGTTATACTGTAGTGGCTTCTATCAACGGAGAAGATCACGAAATCAAAAAATGGCAACCGTATTACATCGAAGGTTTACCAATGGGTGAAAACACGGTTAAACTTAGTTTGATGAAAGATGGCGCGTTAGCTAAAACACCTTTAAATCCCGTAACCAGAGTATTTACTTTGGCAGAAGCGGTAGAGGATAAAATTATGCCTAAAGGCGATACGCCTGCTAAGGCAGAATCAATGCCAAACAAATAAACAACGGTACCACTTGGAAGTAGTTTCAAGTGTTGAATTGCTAAGAACTAATATTTTATTAGTTTTTTAAAAAAGCTCCGCTTTGTCGTAAGACGAAACGGAGCTTTTTCTTACTCGAATTTCACTCAAAACTTAATTAACTAATTCGTTTAAAGTCACTTTCACATCGAAGATTTTCCCATATAAATATACTCTGCGAATCATTCAAAAAAATTATTCCGCTAAATCAAAAAAAATTGATCAAAGTTGTTCCGCTTTTGGGAACTTATTTTATCTTTGCAGCGCTTTATAAGTAAACAAATTGATTTAGTTCAGTTTGAATTCATAAAGATGGTGGTTGTAGCTCAGTTGGTTAGAGCATCGGTTTGTGGTACCGAGGGTCGCGGGTTCGAATCCCGTCTTCCACCCTAACAAAAAAAGCTAGTCCGTTTGGACTAGCTTTTTTGTTTTATCCTTTTCAATAACTACGAGCGCTCCTACAACTTAGCATTAATTTCGTAGCCACTAATTTTCACCAATGCGCTGGTACTACTAGCACCTTGCATCATACCTTTCGCTTGAAGCTTATCGTTTTTATCGCTAAAGTTTAAGTTATTAAAACTATTCTTTGGAAACTTCAATTTCCCGTAGTCCGCATTAAAATCTAATTGATATTTCACGGAAGCAGGAATGCCTACGCTGATATCTATATATTTTCCGCTGATATCCAAACCTTTCCAATTGCTACCAACCGAAATTACACTAAGGTCGGACTCAAAATCCTGACTCAAATGAATCATTCCATTTAAGGTTTTGATATCAAAGTCGCCATATTTGCTATCCTCACTTCTGAAATCGCCCACGGTTCCTACCTCAATGTCATCTTCGAAAGAAGTTTCAAATAGAAGGCTACCCGCCGTACCAATTTCAAATTTTCCATATTTGGTATTCGCTACGAGTTGATCTACTTTTTTGAGATTCATTTTCGTCTCGAATAGCATAAAATCTGCTGCGGCTAACTGATCAATGGTCAACGTAGAATACTTATCATTAAGCTCAAGCGTCCCGTTAATCTTATCAATCGTAAATTTTCCTTCGAAAGAAACAATCTTTGGATCGTTGAGCTGCTTAATAAAATGCTTCGAATACTTACTATCCATTTGAAGCTTAGTCGCACTGTCCAAGTTTAGCGTACTTTCAAATAGCGCTGCGGTAAGCGATTTTAAGCTGCCTAAGGTGGCTGTACCATACTTGAGCGACAAATCTAACTCTCCAGTCAATCCTTCCGCTAATAAATCGGCTTCAAATAGTTCTACGGAAACTTTTCCGCTACGAGGCTCAATTTCGATATCTTCGTACTTATTATTCAGTGCTAATTCGATACCGTCGGGTACCCAGAGTTCAAAGCCAATTTCCATTTTGGTAATGCCTTTGACAGCATCTCCATCCTCGAAAGTAATTTCGGAAGAAAAGGTAGTTTTTCGATACATTGAGATCGCAGGTAACGCCGCAATCGTTTTCGTTCCGCCCGTACTTTTTTCGTTGAGTTGAATTTTCTTCATTAAGCGCTGGACATCCGCATCGGATTTTCCACTTATGTCGTAAGTAATCTTCGCTTTGACTTGCTTGCCAGTGGCTTTTTTGATGGTTAATTTCCCGTAGGCATGCTGAACCGCAAGGATTTCATTTGCATTAATGCTAAATTCTTTTTCAATGACATTATTCTGTGCTTGACTAACTGAAGATATTGCGAGTAAACAGAACAATAATAATGGGAATAGCTTATAAAACTTTTTGCTGATTTCTTTTTTCATGACGTGATTTTTTTTCAATTTCTTTGTTTAGATGATCTAAAATTCTCAACTTTCTTTCGTAATACTTTTTTAAAACTTTAATAATTTTTTCATCGTTAGAAAGATCGGGCAAATCATTTCTAAATTCTTGATGAATCTCATCCAACACCTTAAGTTCTGTGAATATATCTTTAAAATCTTCTTTTGAGATTTGATCCAATTGCAGCGCTGCTTTCTTTTTAGCAACCGCCATTTGGTATTTTTTCTCTTGTTGCAACATTTCGGGTGGTAATACTGACGAAGCGACGTTGGTATTGGGTTTTAGCCCTTGTGAGGCTACCGCTGCACCGCCATCAGATATTCCCTGCTGATACATTAACCAGCCAAAAGCAACAAGTAACAACAAGGAGGCTGCCGCGGCATACCACTGTAAAAACCGATATGACTTTTTATGCGCTGAATCGTGCAGCGCTCCGTTGATATTGCGCCAAAGCTTGGCTTCATCTACCTGTTCAATTCGATCTAAAGCTTCTCGCTCTTCTTTTATTCTTTTTTCAAAAAGATCCATATGCATAAATAATTGTGGCGTTTGTGATTGGAGATAATATAAAAGCTATCTATGATTTGGCTTTCAAATTTTTAGCAACTAAAATCTTGGCTCTCCGGTATTGCGTTTTTGAAGTAGACTCCGAAACAGATAAAATCTTGGCAATTTCTTGATGACTATATCCTTCTAATAAAAATAAGTTAAAAACGAGTCGACAACCTTCTGGTAATTCCTTGATTGCGTGGTGAATCTGTGTCATATTGAACAAAGGTTCAATGGTCTCTTTTTCTTCGTGATCTAATTTCAACTCAAGTGCTTCCGATTCTAAAAAGTAAATATCTCGTCGTTGTCTAATAAAATTGAGCGTGGTATTCACTGTAATTCTTTTTATCCATGCGCCCAAAGTAGACTCTCCTCGAAAAGAAGCTAATTTTTGAAAAACCGTAATAAAAACCTCTTGAATAATGTCTTCCGCGTCAGCCCTATTCGGCACCATTCTAATTGCAGTGTTGAACATCGCAGTGACGTACTTCCGATACAATTGTAGTTGCGCCCGTTGATCCCCGCTGATACTTCGTTTTACTAAGGCTAATTCATCTGATTTTTTCGTAGTCACTTTGTAGTCTTTAAGGTGTTGTAAGCGTATATTTAAACGTTCATCACTGAGCGAAATTCGAAATTTGGAAAACTTACCCGCGAAAAACGCAAGAAAATTTATTTTTCAAAAAAAAATCTAAATTTACCAAATGTAGCCCATTAATGGCAGTTTAAAATGCGCTAAGTTATTTCATAAGAAAATGGCATTCTTGAAGCTTTTACCAATGATTTGCCCAAATCCATTAGCGGAAAATCTATCCAACTTCTATTCATAAGCCTAACTTATCGCCGTTTTCTTCATTTTAAATAACTTGTAGCATAAAGAGGTAAAAAAAGAAGGATAGTTGTAATTCCGTTAATTTTTCGTCACATTTTTTTGCGTATTGAAGTAATTGGAACTGATTTGGGAAGAAAAAGCAGTAATTACTGCTAAACCTAGCAATAGCTTTAGCAGTCCATCCATTGAGATGGCATTGATTATCCGTAGGAAAAGAAGTTTTTAGATAAATGCTACTGGCTACCCTTGTCTATTGGCAGGTAGCTTCGATTGTTCCATACTCGTATAAATAAGTCATTGATTAACTTACATCGCGCCTTTGGTAACTTTTAGCTTAGCGACGTATTCGTTAGCCGTAATTTTTTTTCCTTCTTGGGGATAAGGAGATAAACTAATCAATTCGATATCGTAGCCACGAAAATTCTTAAGCTGACCACACTTAGCCTCCGCGTCGTCACAAAGTCCTTTCGCGATGAGTACAAATTCTTCTATTTCTTGGTCATGTTTCGCTTTTAGTATGACTTTCCCCTCTCCTGCCCACACACAAGAAGCACCTTGAGGGCATCTCCCCTCTGCTACTTTCGTAAAGCTTAAACTTAAAAGCGTCTTTTTAATGTCTACCGATTGGCTCGGGCGTAATTCAAACACTTCTCCTTGACTTTTTTCTTCGTCAATATCAACTAATAACTTGGTATCTCCACAAGCAAACAAGCTTAATAAAGCTAGGCAAAGCGTAAACAATTGTGTTTTTTTCATCTTTTTGGATTTAATGGAAGTTTTAAACTTAATGCATTAACCGTCAAACGCAAACAGCATTAGATAAGCAGTAATTTATTGGCCAAGGTAAAGATAGATTTTGAAAATCTTTCATTCTGGGGCAGAAAGCTCTTGAAAAGCCGATACAAGTTAAATGCTGGCTTAGTACCAAAATACACCGTAATAAAAGCTAAGGTGTACTTAAGTTCTCCTTTCAAGAATAGAAAAAAAACTATCTACCGAGAAAAGTATTGTAAGTAATTGGTATATTTGACATCATTGCTTAGCAAGCCCCTGCGACGACTTGAGAGAACTATTAAACAAAATGCTATTAGGAAAATGAGTGACGTACGATCTACTACAAACTGGCGAGAAGGATTGAAGGCGAGTTATCAGTCTTCTATTTACTGGAATGCTCAACCTAGCCCTACGGGAACGATTGATTTATATTATGCCGACATCAATGACTTGACTTTTGCTACGAATTGGGGAGAACAACTCATTGGTAAAAATAAGATCGCACTTTCTATTAATGCTTCCGTCAAGGAAAAAGACCATCTCTTACAGATTTTCACCGATACTAAGAATAGCCATAAAGATCATTCCTTTGGTTTTGGCTTTCCTTTTTTCATTTATCATGATCCCGAAAAAAATGTGCCGCCCATTATTGCTCCTTTGTTTATTTGGGAACTAACAATCAAACCAAGTCCTACGCGTTTGGATACTTGGGTGATTCAGCACGACGAAACGAATGCGGTTAAAGTCAACGAATACTTAATAGATCATTTAGAACAGACTTATCCTTTCAAGCTCAAAGCGCAATGGCAGCAACTCGCGTTGAAAAAAGAGATCAATCACCAATCTTTATCTAAGATTTGTCACGAACTGATTGTAAACCTGTCTTTGCAAGACGGTCGGACCAACGTTGGGATTAATCCTTTTCCGAAGCAAGAAGAGTTAAATGAATTACTTGAAACGGGAGCTATTCATTGGTCGGGTATTTTAGGGTTATTTCCCTACGTGGCGCCTAGTGTGCTGCGCACTACTCAAACTACTCCACCGGCTTTGCGGGTAGGAACTTACGAACATTCCGTTTCTTTATTTCGCAATGATCCTTTTCAGAAAGAAGCAACTTTAGCCTTGGCTCAACACGAACTCATCCAAATTACCGGACATCAAGGTACTGGAAAGACCTATACGCTCAACAACATCTTATGCAATGCGCTTTCTAATGGGAAAAAGTCGCTGGTCATTTCCAAAAATGCACAAAGCTTCGTCACCATTCAAAATTTATTGCAAAGCAAAGGTTTGGAACATTTGTCCTTAGTCCTACATAACGACTATAAAGACAAACTACATTTGCTAGAGCAGTTGAGAAGTGCCGTTCAACAAACCGCAGAAACCGAAACTTTTGATCCGGAAGCATACCAACTTTTGCTCAATCAATACGAACGAGCGCACCAAAAATTAGATAATGCCTACGAGGTACTGAATAAAAATATTTTTGGCGCTTATAGCTGGACCGAAACGGTTGGTCAGTTTTTAGCCAATAATCGCCTCGAAGGAAAAGAACTCCTCGCTAGTCAACTTAATCCGCAAGATTTTATTTTTTCGTTCGAAGAGTACGAAATCCTGAAAGCAATGGTTAAAGAGACGGAACCTATTTACAAAAAAATTCCGACCCTCAAACATCCACTAAATTCCTTAGCGGGAAATATCTTTTCCGAAAAGGAGAAAGCGGAAGCAGCAAGCTTTTTGGAAGACCGACTAAAACATTTTATTGATAAAGCGGCAGATTTACAACATCGTTATATCCTAGCGCTAGATGCTTATGTTCATCAGCTGCGAGAACATTACGAAGATCATTACCAAAGTTTAGATCAACAATTAGAAATTACCAAAAACAAAATTGCTGATTACAGCAGTCAGTTTGGAGCAGCATTTGAAAGTTCGAGTGTCGTCAATGCTGGAAAACTGCGCGTATACGGCGTTTTTTCGGATAAGCACAAAAATATTTTACAAGCGAAAGAAGACGTCGCTAAGGAATATGAGCGACTCTTAGATTTATACGATAGTCGAACTTATTTTGAATACGAATTTCCACGGGGAGAAGATTATAAAAACATGACTAAGATTCGTCAATCCTTGGCGGACTTTGCGAGTAATTTACAACACTGGCGGCACCGAAACCCCGGAATCATTCAAGAGCAAGTACAAAAGCTGAGTCATCAAACGGTACACCCCAGTTTGAATTTCAAATCCCAAATTAATGATTTGGAATACGCGCTTGACGTTTTGATTGCAGAAATAAATACGACGGGCATTTATCAAGCATATTTAAAAAATAATCGGCTTACCATTCCGATGCGACAACAATTCTTAGAGGATATTATTGAGCAATTGGAAACGAGTCTTTATCATCTTAGGGATTTTGATAATTTTTATGATTGGCGGAAACATTGGTTGCCGCTCAGTGAAAAATCCAAAAAACTCATTCGTGCCATCATTAAGGTAAAACCGAGGCATTGGACGGCAGCGTTTGAGAGTTGGTACTTGCATCATCATTTACTACTCAATCATCAAGCACAACTTCCGGACAGTGATATTTTGTTGCAACAATTTATTGAATTAGATCGAAAGTTGGGTGCTATTTTACCGACTCAAATCCGCCGTTGCTGGAAAAAACGGCAATTGCATACGTTAAAAGAGTTTAAACGAGTAGATTGGGAGCGTTACCAACTTATTTTTGCTTCGAACGACGAACAAGCGATTCTTGAGCGACCGTTAAAAGCTTTATTCCAAATTGACTTCCCCGCGTTTACGGATATGTTTCCAGTGTTGATGTTGAGTCCAGAATTAGCCGCAGAAGTATTACCAACGATGGAACAGTTCTTTGACTTAGTTTTATTCGACGAAGCGCAAGAAATTCCAAGTATCCTAGCTTTACCCGCGTGGAAACTGGGCAAACAAGTTGTCGTAGCGGGTGACGCTGGACAATCTAGTGCGACTACCGAGCATTCCATTTTAGCTTACGCGGCGGAACAAGAAGCCAAAGCGATTCACTTAGCTTATTTGCATCAAGAAATTGCGCCGAGTATTGCCCGTTTTAAAAATAAATATCTTTACCAGTACTCTTTAAAATTACTGCGGAGTGGTTTGGAAGAAAGCCGTGCCATTCAGGCTCAATCACTCAAGGGAGAATATCACGCACCGACGCAAACAAACGCTGTTGAAATGGATGCTATTTTATCCGCATTACAAGCGATTGAAAAAACACCAGAACATCAATATCCTCGGGTCGCAATTATTTGCTTTACGCGGGCTCAGCGGGATGCGATTCAATTGGCTTTGATTCAGTTGCAGCAATTACAACAAGCGGGCTATCATAAGATTAAAGCGCTCGAAGCGGCAGGTTTAGCACTTTATCATTGGGAAGAAAAGATTGAATCGATGGACGTAGCCTTTCTTTCCTTGACTTATGGTACCAGCAAAAAGGAGTCGGAAATCGAAACGCAATTGCAAATCCTCAATACTCCACAAGGCTTTATCCAGTTGAGCATGATCTTCAGTTTGCCTTTGCATACTTTATCTATTTTTCACTCTTTGTCCTCAGCAACCGTGACAAACTTCTTACAACAACCGGAGCAGCAAGGAAGCTATTTATTGGCGAGTGGTATCAACTATGCGCATCAGCTGGAGCACGGAAAAGCAATGATTGTAGAAAATAAACTTACAGCCGCTCAGCTTAGAGGTAGTCAATCAAAACGATTTTTTGTCGAAGAAGTAGCGCAGGCATTGAAGCCTTATTTAGAACCCGGTCGAACACATTTAAATGCGAGCACCGAAAATTTGAGTTTGTCTTTAGTGATCAAGGCCTTATCCAAAAACGCAGCAAACTTTGTTTTACAAACGGATGGATTTTTCTCAGATGCTAAAACGGGGGCTTATACTTGGGAACAATATTTGCGAGAGGAGGTGACTTTCCTAGGTTTAGAAACCTTACCAACGTGGTCCATTAATTGGTGGAAAAACCCAAGTCTGGAGGCGCGAAAATTAGCGAGTATCATTATTCGTAATGACACTAACGCTTTTGAAAAAGAAGTCGAAATAAAAGCGGAACAAGAAACGGAAGTTGGTTTGGAGAAAGAATAAATTAGAGTTGTATCGTAGCTTATTCTAGTCCTACCTCTACCCTAGTGAACAACCGATCATCGGGTGCATCCAAAGAAATTGCTGGTTTATTTTTGATCAACTTTGCTTTGTGGATACCAAAAGCTTCAACGGCCCTGCTTACTTTTCTACCCCATTTTTCGGCGATTTCAATTTCTGAGGCGTCGTTGGTAAAAGGCGAAATCTTAATTTTTGCGTCGGAATTGTTTTTGAGGTACGTGGCCAGCATTTCTAAATACGTATCAAATCCTTCATAGTCTTCTACTTTAAAATCGTCAGATTCTACGTTGAAAAAATAGGCTTCTTCCAAACTAAGTTCCTGCGGTTTGGCTTCCATTGCTTCTGCGAGCGAAGAACTAGTAAGTCGCTTATCGTTAAGGATGAAATTCACCCCGCTGTATAAGGTTTGCTCCCTAAAAGACTCCTTACTTACCACTTGCGCGGTGATTGAAACAAGGGAAGGTTCTGCGGTTAGTTTAAGCAATTCTTTTTTAATTGCTGCTGCTCTTGCGAGGCCTATATTTTCAAAACGATCGTCATCGTTTTTTTCAGTCGCTGCGTAAAGTCCTACAAGCGTTAGTGTTTTTGCTTCGCGATTGAGATGTTTGACTATTTTGGCAAAAACGGCTTTGGTTTGATCGCTAAGTGTTAGCTCTGAGCTGTTGTAAGTGAAGCTAAAGTTATCGGTTGCAGCGAAACTTACGGAACCGTCCGTAAATAAAAACGGTGGAATGGGTGCTTGTTTTTCACCGAAGTTATTGGCGAACCACCATGTGCCTCCTAAAATCCAACATGCGGATAAAATGATAATTGGGAAAAGCGATTTCATGGCAAGCGTATTTTAAAAATTGATAAGCGATGATTGGTCCTTATTATTTTAAACCATTCGTAAAATTAGATAAAAATAAACAATCATAGAAATATAAATATATTTTTTCATATGTTGTGCTTAATAACGAAGCTGTTTGGAAACAAGTGCTGCTTCCGAAATTCCATTAATTGATGGTGACTAGGAAGTTTATTTGAAATTAATTATCTTAGAGCGAACCGATTAGGCTAAATTTATGCTGCGTTGCCGATCGCTACGTTCAAATGATTAACTTACATTTCAAGTACTAATACCGAAGTTGTTTGAAACTTCCATATTTCCAAAAACAATTTTACTAAAAAAAATCTATGATCGTACTCAGTATTTTATTAGCTACGTTGAGCAATTATGTGCTCTTTTTTTTAGCATTGGTCGGTGCTTGGCTGTTGGGCCTTGGGTTTTGGAATTTATATTCAAAGAAAAAGCATGCGGAGCAATTGGATAAACAAAAATTAAAAGTGCAGGAATTAGAAGAAGAAGTTCGGAATTCCCTCCTTGTTAAACACGAAATAGAAAATCATTTTGGTGGCTTGCAAGCTAACTTTGTCGAACTACAATCCAAACATACTGATTTAGAAACGCAATATCAACGCGTTTTAAATACGCCGAGGGAAAAAGAAATTGTAGAAGTGCCCGTGGAAGTTGTCAAAGAGGTGGAAGTGATCAAGGAAGTGCCCGTCGTAAAAGAAATTCAAATCATTAAAGAGGTGGAGGTGATCAAAGAAGTTCCAGTGGAAGTTTACAAAGAGATTCAACACCTCAAGCCAGTGGAAGTCATCAAAGAAGTAGCCGTAGAAGTGATCAAGGAAGTCGAGGTGATTAAAGAGGTGCCCGTAGAAAAAATCAGGGAGGTAGAAGTCATTAGAGAAGTGGAAGTTGTCAGAGAAGTGCCCGTGGAAGTTGTCAAAGAAGTGGAAGTCATTAAAGAAGTAGAAATCATTCGAGAGGTTGCGGTAGTGCAAGAAGTGGAAATCGTTAAAGAAGTAGAGGTGATCAAAGAGGTGGAAGTCATTAAAGAAGTACAGGTCATCGTAGAAAAAGAAGTGCCGGTAGAAGTCATTAAAGAAGTACAAGTCATCAAAGAAGTGCCCGTAGAAGTCATCAAGGAAGTCGAAGTATTGAAAGAGGTGCAAGTGATTAAAGAAGTCCCGGTGGAAGTCATTAAGGAAGTACAAGTAATCAAGGAAGTAGAGATCATTAAGGAAGTGCCCGTAGAAGTGATCAAGGAAGTACAGGTGATTAAAGAGGTCGTGGTCATCAAAGAGGTGCCCGTAGAAATGTGGTCTAGCAAAGAGACAATTAAAGCCGTAGAAATGCTCAAGGAAGTGGCTGTTACTGCTTCGCCACCACCAACCAGTCGGTACCAATCTAACTACCTGCAAATTGTAGAAGGTATCGGTCCTAAAATTGAACAACTCTTGAATCAAAATGATATTCACACTTGGAAAGACCTGGCCAAAGCGGACTACGATTCGCTAAAAAAAATACTCCGTGATGCAGGCGCGCGTTTTGAAATGCACGATCCTAAAACTTGGTCTCAACAAGCAAGAATTGCATTGGGCGGAAATTGGGATCAATTGAAAGCCTATCAGCAATCGCTCGTGGGTGGAAAGGAAGAAAAGTAAATTATCCCCTTAATACTAATTTTGCTAAAAAGCCAGCAACGGAAAGATCGTTGCTGGCTTTTTAGGTTGACAGAAGACTATTCCTCTAGCGCTACTACAGTATAGCTACAATAGCCTTACCCTTAGAACACATTAACGACAAAAACCATACAACAAAAAACTTCATTTTACTTAAAAGCATACTTTAAAGTTTAACTTATTGCTCTTCTTTAGATTATTATTTGGCAAAAACTCGTATTGGTCAAATTTAATTTAAATATTTGTTTACTTTTTTTTGAATATTTTAAACATAATCCTTAATTTGGAGTGTGTTCAAGTTTTCACGTTGAGTTGAGCTTTAAAAATACAGGAGGTACTACGCCAAATCTATTTTTTAGTTGTCATTCACCCGTGAAGCTCCAAAAATACATTCACCTTTAGAACATAAAAATGCTACGGATTGAAATGATTGATAGCGATTATTTTAAGTACGAATACCAATTAATTTGCCACTAAATTAGTTTAATACTTAGTGCTACCATCGTTTTAAGCGGGATTTTAAATACTCTATTTTCTTATCACCGAAGTTGTCTTAAAACTCCAATTAGTATGCGCAATGAACTTTTCCTTCTTTCATTCGATGTACTGCCTACTCGTACACCAAAAGAGGAACGAGCTAAAGTGAAACTTTAATTACTCAGGCTTCTTGACGCTTAAGCCAACTTCAACTCTAAACTTGTAAAATATGAACATTAGCTTCGAGGAATTAAGACAAATCAAACATCACTTGCCAACGGGCAGTATTAAGCAAATTGCTGGTAAGTTGAACCTAGAAGAACAAACAGTAAGAAATTACTTTGGTGCCACCAAATATGAAGATGGACAAATCGTCGGAAAGCATATCCAACCCGGTCCAAATGGTGGCGTTGTAAACCTTGAAGATGAAACCATTTTGAACATGGCCAAAGCAATCATCCAACGTACTAGTGTAGCAAGTTAAGTAGTTTACCAAATAGATTGGTGATTTTGACGGAAGAAAATTTTGCTTCAATCGAGGCGAAAAATGCAGAAAACCTATTGGTTTTCAAGGCTTTTTAACGAAGCGTGAAATAAAATTTACTCGTCATAAATTAGTGAATTTATTAGATAAACCTACTTAACGTAGAGGTTGTTTGCTAATGATGTTAGCAAACAACTTCATATAAAACGGGAAATAATTTCGATACTTATTTCCCGTTTTATTTATATCTAAATAACGCTCTTAACGTCGTCTTAAGTAGTTCACGGAATTAAATTGACATTAAATAATGTTAGACTTTAATCCGTATTGAGGCACGAAAACCGCCCT
>CALFBG010000307.1 GCA_937951685.1 uncultured Saprospiraceae bacterium
TTCTATAAATAGCAACTTGACGCTATTTATCAAGATATCGTAATGCGCGCAACCTACGGTTCATTTCTTAACCTTTAAATCTATTATTATGAAAAAGTTAATGTTATTATTCGCATTTACATTATGTTTATTCGTTTCTAGCAACTTAATGGCTGCTAATACAGTAGAAGTAATTCCAGCAGAAATTGCTCCAGTGGAAAACGTCTTTGATGCTTCGGATGTAGCAGAAGAAGATTTAGCCCTCATTATCTGTGCTGAAGGTGGGATGGATGTATATATCAATGGTAATTACGTTGGTCACTACGACTGTGTAATTATCATGTAATCATTTGTAACTGCATACATAAGTACTAGTTTAAAACTAGAAAAGGATTACTTCTTAACGCCAACAATAACTTATTTTTGGTATAGAAGTAATCCTTTTAAAAAACACCTTACTAATAATTAATTATACTTGACTATGATAAATAAGCTATTTTTCTTTACGCTATTTTTTGTTGCATTCAGTACTACGCTCACCTCCCAAAGTATCGTGATAGAGTACACTGAAAAAGCCAATATTGAAAACCAACTCAAAGGAGTAACCGATCCGGCGATTCGTGCTAGAGTTAGCAAGCATCTTTCAAAAAAGAAAGTTTACCTTTTTGTCGCTCAAAATGGAGAATCTTCGTACAAAAAACTCGACGAAGTAATCATTGAAGATTTCGCCGCTTACGCAGAAGAAAACAATATTCTCAATATTGGTGGTCAACAAGGCGCAGCTTATAAGAATAGAAAAGAAAATCTATTTCTGAAAAATTCAAATATCTTAGGAAAAAAATATCTCATCTCCGATCAGATTCCTAAAATTAAGTGGGTAATTACAAAGGAACAAAAAAAAATTGGAAAGTTTACTTGCACCAAAGCAACTACCATACATTTTGAAAGTGAGATTACTGCTTGGTTCACAGATGAAATTGCCCTCAGTAATGGTCCAGATGAATATGGAAATTTACCTGGAATGATCCTAGAGTTAGAAACTTATAATAAAACAATTTCTGCAACAAAAATCCTTACAAAAGCAGTAGACCCTACACTACAATTTGAACGCCCAAAACAAGGTGAAAAAATCAGTGTAGCCGACTATTATCAACGTCTCAACAAAATTCTAAAAAATATAAAAAAGAATTCAAACAAGAAAGAACTAAAAATTGAGAACTAGTAAATAGCTCCTAAGTACACAGTCTCTTTAAAAAACTTTTCCTTAACAACTACTAAGAAATGAAAAAACTGCTACTCCTCAGTATCTTTCTTTGCAGTGGTAGCTTTGCCTTTGCACAACAGACGATCCTGACCGGAGTAGTTTTAGATAGTTTAGCAACTCCGCTTGCTTACGCTAACGTACAAGTATTTTGTGGGGATAGTCTTTCCCTTTGCCAGTACGATGTAACGGATGAGGAAGGTCGCTTTCGGATCAACTTAACGGAAATCGGTACTTATCAAGTTAAGGCTTCTTATCTAGGGTACGATCCTCAAACGAAAATGCTCGTCCTCGATGCCATCAAAAATACCACCCAATTAAATTTTAACTTAAACCCACAAGCGCTCTCCCTCTACGAAGTCATCGTTAAAGAAAAAGCACCCGAGTTACAAATCAATGGAGACACCGTCAAATACAAACTCGAACGATTCACCAATGGCTCAGAAGAAACACTTGGTCAAGTACTCAATAAACTTCCCGGTATTGAAGTAGACGAAAATGGAAAAATCAAAGCCAACGGAAAAAAAATTGATAAACTCTTAATTGATGGTGAAGAATTTTTTCATGATCAACATCAATTGGCAACGCAGAATATTTCTTCCGAGATGCTCAAAGACGTAGAACTCTTACAAAAATACCAAGAATTTGCCGCCATCACGGATTTAGAGGAGCGCAATCAAACGGCACTTAACGTTAATATCAAAGATAGCTACAAGGGAAAAATCACAGGGGACATCGCGACGGAATATGGTTACCAAGATCGCTACCGCGCCCACGGAAATTTATTTCGCTTTGGTCGTAAATCTAAGTTAAGTCTCATTAGCGATATTAACAACACCGGACAGCAAGCCATTAGTTTTGAAGATTATATTAGCTTTCAAGGGGGGATCAAACAGTACATGAAAAACAATGGCGCCGACGAAGTATTAATTGTAGACGAAGAAGACCTTCCCGATTTTCTGCTTTCGCAGGAAGGTGTTCAGAAAAAACAAACTGCTTTTGCAGCGCTCAATTTCATCTATCATCCGTATAAGCTGCTCAAATTCAAACTGCACTCCATTCTCAGTCATACCCAACGTACGCAAGCAGAATCCATTCGAACGGATTTTTTCACCGACGCAGGCACCCTACGATCTTCCGAGTCTATTAATGGCGAAGCTAATTTTCTCTTTAATACCACAACGGCAGAAATTGACCTTAAACCAGATGATCATTCCATTCTTAATTATACCCTTATTTATAATCCAACCAACGATCAGCAAGAGCGAAAAATTGATCAAGAAATTCTAGGCACTCAAAAAGACTACCTTGAAGACGCAAGCAATAGAAATTATTCTTTTGGCCAACAGTTAAGTTATCTCCGCAGGATTAACGAAGCTACCTTGATGACCATTAATACATTTCAAGATTTACTATCCCGAAAAAATCGCTACCAAATTGAAGCCAACCAATCTTTCTTAGGATTAGCTTTCCCTAATAATCTATTTGAATTAGAACAAGATCAAGTCAAAGAAAAAACGAGTTACGGGTTCAATACAAAACTTGCTTTTAAAATTAAAAAAAGTACTTTCAAGATTAGAGTAGGTGGTATTTTTGATCGATTCCGCTTCAATGCGAAAATCAATAATTTCCCTAACAACGAATTTAGTAACGCTTTAGATCTCAACCGACAAACTTTTTATAGTGGCTTAAGTTATAACGGTCAGCAGTCTATTTTTCACTATACTTTTGCGGTAGATTATTATAAATTCCACGCCAACTATAATCAGCTCCTTCAACAAAACGCGAATAATTTATTTCCAAAAGTAAGATTAGAACTCAGATTCAAAACGAGTCATAAAGTTAGTTTACAATACAGCTACGCGAATACTTTTCCTAGCTTAGAAAAAACCATCCAGCAATATATCATCAAAGATTTTCGTAGTATTCAAGCCAACGAAGAGGTACGCTTTGATCACTTTATTCCTAGTAATAATTTTACACTACAATATTTCATTGTAGATTTTCTCTCGGGCACTACTATGAGTTTCAACACTTCTTATAGCCGTAAAAAGAACCCTATTGGAATTACGGCAACGGCGACTCCCGAACGCAATAAAGTCGCTTACCGTATTGTTCCTTTCGAAACGGCTTTCAACGCCTATTTTCTGTTTGATTATAAATTTAGTGGAATCCCTTTTTCGACTAGGCTCAATTTAGTTTTCAACCAAAACCAACAAATCAATTTTCTAGCCGCACAAGAAAATCAATTGACAACCAATCTTTATCTAGGAGACATTCGACTAAACTCTAGATTTGATCAAGAATGGTTGAATTTTAATGCCGGTCTAAAACTGATTCAATACGAATTATTCAACCAGTCCTTAAACGCCCGAAATACACTACTCAGTTTAAATCCTCAACTCAATTTATCTGGAAAATTCCTAAAAAGCTTTAAGTGGCAAATCAATACCAGCTATGAGCAGTTCGAAACCAGCAACGCGGCGAGCAGAAATCGTTTGGTACTCAGTCCTACCCTTCGCTATCATAAAAACAAAAGCAAATACGAGTTTAGTATTGTCACCTACAACCTCCTCAATCTGAATACAACGGAATTAATTGAACAACAAAACGAAGTCAATTATGTCCAAGAAATCATTTACAGCAATTTAGCCGGATACATTAATTTCAATGTAAAGTATCGGTTTTAAGAGTGCTTACTTACATTTATTAAACGTTGAAAGTTGAGCAAACGTAAGTAAAACGTATCTTCGGATGAAATAACTAACCCTGGTAAATGAAAATCCTAATTGCACCCGATAAATTTAAAGCTTCGCTTACGGCTACGCAAGTCATAGCGGCGCTAAGCCAAGGTATCCAAAAAAAATATCCCAACGCAATCCTCACCGGACAAGCAATGGCTGACGGTGGCGACGGCTCCCTTGATTTACTGCACGAATTAGAACCCCTCACCGAGCATCAAGTTGAAGTACACGATCCTTTATTCCGAAAAATAAAAGCAAGCTACTTTTCAAATCAAACCGAC
>CALFBG010000308.1 GCA_937951685.1 uncultured Saprospiraceae bacterium
TGCCAGCCTTGACTTTTGGAAATCAAATTCCCGATTTAAGTCCTAAGGCAATTACAACTGCGGGGGGACAAATTCAGGGAATGCTCAGCACTAGACTCGTTTCCACCCCTTTCACCCCATTGCAAGGTTCACTCCTTTTGACAAGAGATGGTAATGTTTTTGAAATTAATGGTAGCAAGAACATCAAAAGAATCAATCACTTAGTCCCTGATCATTTCCCGAAAGGAACCATTATTACTTTACTCTTCAACAAACTAGGATGTACTGTTTTCAAAAATAACAACTTGCTTTTAAAAAGCGAGTATATTTCCGTCAAAAATGGTTCGTTGGAACTCATTTCTTTAGGCGATGGAACTTGGAGAGAAATGGGTAGAAACAACTAATCCAAAAGCATTACAAGCATTTGGTTTTATCCCGAATTTCCTTTGGAAGGTTCGGGATATTTTTTTGAACGCCGTTTGAGTATTTAAAAAAAAGAGTTAAAAATTTTAAATCTACCTCTTTTTATTAATTTTGCAGTTCAAAGAAAAATATATGATTTCAGTAGATAATATTAGTGTAGAATTTAGTAGCCATACCTTGTTTAAAGATGTTTCCTTCGTCATCAATGAAAATGATAAGATTGCCTTAATGGGTAAAAATGGCGCGGGAAAATCGACGATGATGAAAATTATTGCGGGCTTACAAACGGCTACGCGAGGAAAGGTTCAGTTTCCTAAAGAAGCCGTCATTGCTTACTTGCCCCAGCATTTGTTGATTGACGATAATTGTACCGTTTTTGAAGAAACGGCAAAAGCTTTTGGAAAAATCTTCGCCATGCGGGACGAAATGGACCGTTTGAATAAGGAGTTAGAAACGCGTACCGATTACGAATCCGAGGCGTATTTGAACATTATTAATAAGGTGACGGAGCTGGGTGAAATTTATTATTCAATTGAAGAAATCAATTACGACGCAGAAGTAGAAAAAACCTTGCTCGGGCTCGGTTTTAAACGCGAAGACTTTCATCAACCTACGAGTGAGTTTAGTGGTGGTTGGAGAATGCGGATCGAATTGGCCAAGATACTTTTGCAGAAGCCCGATTTGATTCTCCTCGATGAGCCGACCAATCACATTGACATTGAATCCGTTATTTGGTTAGAGGATTTTCTTACCAATAAAGCAAAAGCGGTACTCGTCATTTCGCACGATCGCGCTTTTATTGATAATATTACCAATCGTACGATCGAGATTACGATGGGTAAAATCTACGACTACAAAGCAAATTATTCTCACTACCTACAACTACGGGAAGAACGGCGTGCTCACCAGCTCAAAGCGTACAAAGACCAACAAAAATTTATTGCCGATAGCCAGCGATTTATCGAACGCTTTAAGGGAACGTATTCCAAATCCAATCAAGTTAATTCGCGAGAACGAATGCTCGAAAAGTTAGAAATTATCGAGATTGACGAAGTGGATCGCTCTGCGCTCAAATTACGATTTCCAGCTTGCAATCGCTCGGGAGATTATCCGGTAATCGTAAAAGGATTAAGCAAACAGTACGGAGAGCAAGTTGTTTTCCATGATGCTAATCTGACGATTGAACGCGGCGAAAAAGTTTCCTTTGTCGGAAGAAACGGAGAAGGAAAATCGACGATGATTAAGGCAATCATGGGAGAGATAGATTTTGAGGGAACCTGCCAGATTGGTCATAATGTGCAAATTGGTTATTTCGCACAAAACCAAGCGTCCCTACTCGATCCGGAGTTGACCGTTTTCCAAACAGTAGATGAAATTGCGGAAGGTGATATTCGTACTCAACTCAAAAATATCCTGGGTCGCTTTATGTTTAGTGGAGATGATATCGACAAAAAAGTTTCCGTCTTGTCGGGAGGAGAACGGACGCGATTGGCCATGGTGAAGTTATTATTAGCGCCCGTCAATTTATTAATTCTGGATGAGCCCACCAATCATTTAGACATCAAGTCAAAAGATATCCTCAAGGAAGCCTTACAGGAATTTGATGGCACCTTGATTCTCGTTTCACACGATCGAGACTTTTTGCAGGGACTTTCAAAAAAAGTATTTGAATTTAAAAACCAAAGAGTCATTGAGCACTTCGAAACGATCGATGATTTTCTGGCGAGGAATCGAATTAAGAATTTACAAGAGATTAATTTGTCGAAGTAAGTGTATGATAGCATAAAAATATCATAAGTGAGTTCTACTCGTTACCTCCAAACACAACGCGTAGGCAAGATAAGCGCTCCAACGGACAAGCTACTATTTCTTTTTTGCAAAGTATTTAAAAAGATTTCACTTTCAAACCTATAAAAAAAGTACGCGGAGCACCCGGTCCGTAGACGTAATTACTATCTCTATTTTTTCCGGTATCAAAATCTGATTGGTAAGCATTGGTAAGGTTCTTTATCCCACCAAAAAACGCTAACTTGGTATCCAAAGCATCTAAATCAAAGGTATAACTCGTTTTAAAGCTCAGTTCGGTGAAAGGATTCGCTCGAACATATTCATCCTTTTCTTGCTCCGGTGCACCAGCAAAATGCACCAATTCCATCGCTCCAGTATAAACCAAATTCAAGCTCGTATTGAATCGTGAATTAGGAAAAAAAGATAAAGTCGCATAGCCATACTCATTTGGCGTTCGCAAAAATGCCCGCTTCGCAGCTAGTCCTTCAATGTTTTCAACGGCAAGCTCAAACTGACTCTGTTGCAAGGTAAAACCTGCTTCCAGTTGTGCTTTTTGATCATAGTTTGCCCGCAATTCTAAGGTTATTCCTTGAACAGTTGAACCAGCGCCATTTCTCTTTTCGAAAACTTCCCCGAAACTATCTGCACCGAGTGGCTGCTGATAAAAAGCATTATCCAAATGCGTATAAAATCCTTCTAGGGTGAAACCAGCAATGTAATGTTCCGAAATTTTATCGTAATTAATTGAGCCACTAATACTATTCGAGCGTTCCTCTACCAAGTCGGGCGATAATAAGATTCTAGAAACTCCTCCTCCGGCAAATGCAATGTGTAAATCACTATCAAAAGCCTGTGGTGCTCTAAAACCGGTTCCCCAAGTCAAACGAAATTGGGTAGACGTACGCAGTTTATACAATAAAGAAACCCGAGGACTGACGATGACTTGATCAACTAGATTATGCTTGTCTGCGCGAAAGCCCGTCAATAAATTTATCGCAGGCGTGATCTCCCAATCACTTTGGAGAAAGGTTCCAAAAGTTTGCGTAAGTTGATCAATCCTATAATTATAAGCTTCAATAAAATCCAGCACATCATCTTCGGTATACTCAATTCCCGCAGTCAGTACATTCGAACCGCCCAAAAAGTTGGTCAACCGATGATTGACTTGCAGACCAAATTGATAAGTCGTATTTTCAGAAGAACCATAAGGTGGATTGAGCAGGTAGTTTTCTTTTTCGCTTTCTTCGTCGGGAAGAATCCCCGTAAAATGTGCTCGGTCGGTGCTTTGCGCCGCGAAATAAGCAATAATAGAACTATTATCTTCATTAAAATTGAGCTGGTAATCCAGACTTCCAAGTAAAACGTCGTGCGTGCGTTCTTCGGCTTGCTGTGCCAAATGAGCGGGTCCGTCCACCAATTCTCCTCCGTAGCGATATTCGTGTAAACTACTTAAACTTAGCTCAATTTTTTGATTGGGCGTCGGTTGGAAGAAGAGGTTCGTTCCGAAAGCGTTATTACGCAACGCAGGCAACTCCGAAAATTGATCTCCGTTGTGATCATAGGCCGCTCGATTCCGTTGATTCACAAAGACTGAAACACCCGCATTCCCTTTCGGTGCGAGCACCGTAGCGTTACCACTCAAGATATGATCCGTTGCATGACGATTGATATTTTGATAAGTATACCCAAGTTCAAAATTACTCTTCGTCGGAATCTTTGTAATCACGTTAACCGTTCCTCCGATGGCACTCGAACCATAAAGTGCAGAACCGCCACCACGCACCACTTCGATGCGCTCAATCATATTACTGGGAATTTGTTCCATGCCGTACAATCCCGTTAACGGACTAAATATTGGGCGACCATTGATCAGAATCTGGGAATATCCACCGGCGAGACCATTCATGCGCAATTGAGTATAGTTACAAGTCTGGCAATCCGTTTCTACGCGTAGTCCTGGCTGAAATCGCAAGCCTTCGGATAAATTACAAGCTTGCGCATTTTCCAAAACTTGTTGATCAATTACGTTGACAATAACGGGAGATTGCGTTTGTCGCTTGAAGGTCTTGGTTCCGGTAACAACAATCTGATCAATTAAAAAGGAGCTCGGCACTAAGGCAATATCCAAGGTCATGGATGCTTGATTTTCTGCAACGATCAATGGTTGTCGAATCGTTTGATAACCAACGTAAGAAATGGAAATCGTCCAGGTGCCTATGGGAATGTTTTCAATGCGATATTGACCGTTCGCATCTGTAGTCGTTCCCAATTCTGTTTGTTCAATCGCAATTGTAGCAAATTCAATCGGTAATTTCTCCGAAACAACTACCCCTTCCAGCGTTGTATTTTGCGC
>CALFBG010000309.1 GCA_937951685.1 uncultured Saprospiraceae bacterium
TAACGTCGGTAGAAGCTTTGCCTACTGGGAGGCTCATTATCCCGATTTGCAACGCCGCTTTCCAGCGCAACTTGGAAAAGTAAGTGTAGAAGCCTTCTACCGGGGAATCAATCGCGTACAAGCGGGGCTGATTCGTACCGAATCTGATGAAATTCATTACCATTTTCATATCATGATTCGCTACGAAATTGAAAAGGCACTCATCGAAGGTAGTCTACAAACGAAAGACTTACAAGCAATTTGGAAAGAGCAATACCAGCGCTACCTCAATGTAAGCGTAACGGATGATAATCAGGGAATTCTCCAAGATATCCATTGGGCGATCGGTAGTTTTGGTTATTTCCCAACCTATTCTTTGGGAAGTATCTACGCTGCTCAGTTTTTTCAACAAGCAACTAAAGATATTCCTAACTTGAAGGCACAAATTCAAAAAGGCGATAATCAGCAATTATTACAATGGCTGAGAATAAGTATCCACCAGCACGGTCGACGCTATAATGCGCAAGAATTGTGTATCAAATTGACGGGAGAAAAGCTCAATTTCAAGTACTTTATGGCTTATGCCAAAGATAAATACAAGGATATTTACGAAGGATTGTAAGTTATTTTTTTCATTTTAACAAAAAAATGCCTTGAACCTCATGCACGTTCAAGGCATTTTCTTTGTGACAAACTATTTTTGCTTTTTTGACGAAAAACAGGCGTATACTTTGCCAAAGTAAATCAATATAAAACATTAATTCATCAATTCTAAGTGCCTCCAAATCAAATATTTCTGCACTTTTAGAAGTTTAACATTCTTCCGTAGAAAAAAAGCAATCCTTAGTCGAAAAAGCGGACGATAATTTGAATTACAAGCGCAAATCTTGTATTCTTGTGCTCAGTTTTAATTTTAAAATAACAGTAAAAACAACCATTTTATGAAAAAGTTAGTTTTCGCACTATTCGCAATGACCTTGACCTTTACTTCTTTCGCTCAACTTTCAGTTGGAGTTAGAGCAGGAGTTAACTTTGCTAACCAAACTTTCGAAGCAGAAGGTCTTAGCATTTCTCCTGACGGTTTAACTGGTCTTTATGTATCAATTCCTGTCGAGATCGGTATTTCTGACAAATTCTCTGTACAACCAGAATTGACTTACTTGCAAAAAGGAAGTAGCACAAAATTTGACGTTTTAGGCTTTAGCACTGAATCAACAGTTACTTATAATTACCTTGAATTACCAATTTTGGCAAAGTACAAATTCGTTAAGACGGATGATTTAGGCGTATACGCTGCTGCTGGACCATCTTTTGGTTACGCATTGGGTGGTGAGTCAAAGGTTTCTTTACAAGGTGTTGAAGAAACAACTGATATTGATTTTGGTAAAGAAGAATTCGAAGATTTTAACCGTTTGGACGTTGCGTTAAACTTTGGTGCTGGTGTTGAGTACCAAGCAGGTCCTGGTAAATTAGTATTAGACTTACGATACATGTTAGGTTTATCAAACCTTAACGGTGCAGAGGATGATGACGCTACGACAAAGAACAACGGTTTTGCTGCTAGTATTGGTTACATGTTTACTTTAGGTAGCAACTAATCAAAATTAGTATAAAACTCGTTTTAGCTTGCGCTTCATTTTACAGCGCTATTTAAAACGCTTTATCTAATACACTGTTAAAAAAGCATTTACTCTAAGGAGAGTAAATGCTTTTTTATATTTTTGTCATTTCGTTATTGTTTTCCGCTCCATTTACCCTTGGGTTTCTTTTTAATATAGAAGTTCATTAGAAAAGCGCCTATTTTCTAACTACCTTAAATTTATCATTTTAAAACTCATCTTTTTATGAAAAGAATAACTACCCTATTGACCATCCTCGCCTTTTTGGCTACCAGTACATTTACACAAGCACAACTTTCCGTTGGCGCACGGATTGGGCTCAATCTTTCCGATCAATTGTCTAAGTCTAAAGGAGGCGAAAATTTTGACTTCGAAAGTATCGCAGGATTAAGTATTGCTATTCCCCTTGAAATAGGCATTACGGAAAGATTCTCCGTACAGCCGGAATTAACCTTCATCCAAAAAGGCGCTGGTCTGTCGTTTACCTTATTAGGAGTAGAAGTAACCAATAATTCCATTTACAATTATCTAGCATTACCACTCTTGGTGAAATACAAGTTTATCAACTCTGATGTTTTTAAAATGTACGCCGTCGTTGGACCTGGCTTTGGCTATGCGCTAAGTGGAAATGTTGGTACAAGCAGTACAAAAACAAAGATCGACTTTGACGCAGAAGCCTACCAAGATTTCGCACGTTTCGAAACGAACCTTAACTTTGGACTAGGCTTTGGATTTACGACTGGATCGGGAGATATTGTACTCGATCTACGCTACCGATACGGACTGAGCGACTTAGACAAAAGTGATGATTTTGTTACCACAAACCATAGTATTGGTCTTAGTGTTGGTTATATGTATCGCCTAGGCGAATAAAGAAATCAATCAACTTCATAATTACTATCCTTATAAAAAACTAGACCCGAATATCCTTTTTTTGAGATATTCGGGTTTTTTCGTGCCCTAGTCTTCCAATTTCCAAGGCTATTTTTAACGCCACATTAACGCTAGATAGTTGTGCTAAATCCTCCATTTTTAACTCCACGCGATCTGGTTCATGCTTATTCTTTTTCCAAAAAACGCTCCTGTAATCGCCATATTTCTTATCCTTTTCTGGAAAAAAATTAGTCGTTGTACTTTTACTACTCGGTGAATATACCAGCCAACTCGGATGCTTTTCCAATACTAATATGCTCCGTTATTTTAATATTTAGCTAACTTTTGCTTAACGACAATTAACAAGAAAGAAGCTCATCTTTAAATTTTAAGACATTGTAACTTAAGTAAGATTCAAATTTGAAGGAGTTATTTTTATGGAGAATAAGGCGAAAAAATTGCGCCTAGCAGGGCCTTTTTTGACGCAGTAATCGCTGAAAAGAAGTCTTCAAAATGAAGTATTATTTAATTTAGTTTACAATCTATTGAGTAGTTCAAACTAAACTTTACAAAGATGAATACGACAAACAAAATGCTAAGCTTAGCCCTTTTATTTTTCTTTGCTGGACAAGCTACGGCACAGACAGCCATTGGCTTTAGAGCTGGTGTAAATATTGCCAATGTAAAAGCTTTTGGTATCGCTAACACCATTCCAGTGAATACACAATCTATTTTCGGTCCCAACCTAGCACTCGTTGCTGAATTTGGGCTAGGCAACAATTTTGCGTTGCAAACCGAGTTAAATTACCTAACCAGAGGTTTTCAAGTTAGCGAAAGTGTTGACCTTGGCTTATTTGGTGGAGACATTCCGCTCGGTGCTACTGCAATTACTAAGATCAACTATTTAGATATTCCAATACTAGCAAAGTATAAATTTGGTGGACAAAAGGTTTCTGCTTATCTCACCGCGGGTCCAGTAGTAGGCTACGCACTGAATGGGCGCTTAGAAACTCGCGCTAATTTCTTAGTGGATATTCCTATTTACGATACAGATATTAATTTAAACAGCGATAATATCAATCGCTTTGAGTTTGGTGGCAGCTTGGGCGCAGGTGTTAGTTTCAATACCACCGTGGGAAATTTCTTTATTGATGCTCGCTACACACAAGGTTTTACCCAAATGGATCAAATCTCTTTCTTAGATCTAAATATCAAAAATCAGGGATTTGGAATTAGTGCAGGTTATATGATTCCTTTAAGCAATTAGGAACGACATCGTAAAACAAAAGCGCCATTTGATGCTCTTAGGAGACCAAATGGCGCTTGCTTTTATTTTTCAAATGATTAGCATGCAATTAAAATCAGCGTTTTAAACAAAAAAAATACGCTCTTGGGAGCTAATCGTTATGCCTCAAGGATTACTCTGATAGCAACTCAATCGAATCTTTTTCTTCTTCTTTTCGACGATTTCTCCACCAGAAGTAAGCAAAACCACCAATTAATAAATACGGCGTAGCAAACATATAAAGGATACCTTTATTAAGCCCGCGCCCTACCGTACCACCATCTTTCAAATTGCTTTCTGCGGACATTCTACACATCGGGCATTGTGCCTCAACGGGAGTCACCGTCGCAAAATTAAGCGCAAAAAGCAAAGCTATCATTGTACACAATCGAATTATTCTAGATTTTTTCATCATTTCTTTCTTTACACGGATTTACAATAAACTTGTTGTAAAGCTGAAATTCGCTTTTTGCGAGGTATATAATTACGGTTCCCTCCCTTTGGGTATTTAAGCAGCTTTACCATCCCTAAATACTACCGATTAGTGAGCATTCCGATCATTTTCGTTTTATTATATTTACCCTACAAAGATACGGAATATCCAAGTACCATGGACGATTTTAAGGAAAAGAGCATTATTATTAATTACTTTGTAATTTAATACACTGTGTAATAATCATGTTCTTAATAACAAGGTCGCAACATCAAATAGCAAATTGGACCACTAATCGCCACGTACAACCAAATCGGGTAAACCCATCGCGCCATTTTACGGTGTCGTTCTATTTGTCCCGTAAATCCTCGCGTAAACGTAAACAAGATGAACGGCAAAATGCCACCTGCCAAGATGATATGCGTAATTAAAAGAAAGAAGTATACCGTACGAATCGTCCCTTCTTGGCAAAACTTAGTTTCTTCCGTCGTAAAGTGATAAACTACGTAAGAGAGCAAAAACAAAGCAGAAAAGGTCAAGGCTGCGTAGATCGAACGCTGATGTGCAGCAATATTTTTTTGCTTAACGAAGTACAACGCAAAAAGCAAAGCAATAGCAGCAAAGGTATTTAAAGTTGCGTGCAGAGGCGGTAAAAAACTAAAATCAATATCCGTAGCGATCTTAAATTCAGGGCGACGCATCATCCCTACCAGCAATAATACGAGTACAGAAACGACGACTGCCGCTATGTTCATTTTTTTAGCTAATCCTTGATTCTCTTGCATAACGATATTGTAATTGTTTGATAGTTGAATTTTCTATTTTCGTCAAAATGCTTGGTTGAACTAAGCCTGCATAGCAAATTTACTTTTCTCGTGTTCGAACCAGCTTCGCACCTTCCTTCTTTTCTCTTGGCAAGATCATCGCCATGTGTTCCACCAATCGTCCCATCGAAGGATCTTTTTCTATGTGGTAATAATTGCGAACCTTTTGATGCTCATCGACTAGCAGTAAAAAAGGATAGCTTTCGCCTTTCGGCAAATTTGTCGCTTGCAATTGAAATTCGTCCGTTGGATTTTCCTTAACCGCAATGGGCGTTTTAATGTTTTGCAGTAGCATATTCCTAATGGTTGGATCATTCCGTTGCAAGAAAAAACACTGTACGAGATCATTCAGTTTTTTATCAACGCCGTAAGTTCGGAAAGAGAAATTCTCTGGTACTTCTTCATCCAAACAAAAATTGATAAACAAAACATCTCTCCGCTCCTTAAACTGATCATAAATCAAGCTTAATTTTTCCAAGGTTTGATCTAGGTTCTTATCCTGCATAGAGAAGAAATGTACTACTGAAATTTTTCCTTTCAAACTATCTTGGATCAAATTTGTACCATATTGCGTTTGAAAATCAAATTTAGGAAAAGTAACGTACTCTTTTAATTCTGCCCTAGCCTCCTTCTGATAATTTAATCCCGAGCTTAAGTAATACCAAGAAACTAGTGGCATTACAAAGATCAACATCAATAAAGCCGTATTTCTAATGTATACTTTTAACTTAGAAGTCTTTTTACTATTTTCTTCACTCATCATTTAAATTTTATACTAGGTGCTTGGACAAAATTGTATGTACCGCAATGCTTAAAGACACGAGACACGCTTAGTAAACAGCTCTTGGTATTATTTGAATACTTCCGTGATTAATTATGCTTATGCTTACCATCCGCTTCTATATCATTAGCAGTTAAAGAGTAAACAACCAAAAAATAGATTTGTTGGCGAAGATAAATGCTTTCTCTACTGAATACTAGTTTAGCAAAAGGAGAAGGCAAGATTTTACCTTGATCAGACAATTCCTCGGTCAACCATCGGCTATAAACAACGAAGGATTTGGCGATATTGCCAAATCCTTCGTCTTATCATCAATAATATTACACTAAGTACACAGTAATTTAAGTTTATTGATATTTTGAGCTTTGGATTTTTATGCTAATCGAGAAATGCCCGGAGTTTGATAGCCTTAGCTATCATAACGAGGACAAGACGAAGAGTAGGCTAAAAAGACATGTTCAAAATGTTAAGTAATTTAGATTACAGTGTACTAAGTACTAAAAGAATTGTTTTACTTCTTCTGCTTTGTAGTGCATTCCTATTTCTTGAACTTTGATTGACTTATCGGTGTTCTCGATATTCTTTCGTTGGATGACATCTCTACGGTTTCCCCAAGAGTTACCCTCTTGGAAGAAAGCAATAAC